>JASHWD010000018.1 GCA_030044235.1 Candidatus Parvarchaeota archaeon
GCGAACAACAAAGGGTTGCTATCGCCAGGGCCTTCATAAACGATCCGTCTATAATCTTAGCAGATGAACCGACGGGAAATCTAGATTCAAGAAGCGCCGAGAAAGTTATAACCCTTCTTAAAGAAAAGAGCGTAAACAACGGCACGACCCTGGTTATTGTAACTCACGATGAAGCACTTACAAAACATTGCCACAGAGTGATTAGAATAAATGACGGTAAGGTTGTCTCGGAGATAACTAGATAATATGAAAATTATAAATGTAAAGTTATTTGCGATTCCATTAATAGTTATTGCGCTATTGATCTTATCATCTTTTACGAGTGTACATGCTGCAACAAGTAGCTCCGGAAACTGTCTTTCTGCGCAGCAGTTTTCTCTAATTGGGATACAATGGGGCTCAACAACTTCAGAGATACAAGTTGGGCCCGGAAGCAAGGATGTACCACTAACAATAACGCTATTAAATAACAATCTCGGCTGCACCATTCAATTCGCGAATGTAAGTCTAGGGAATCCAATAGAAAATGTCCCTGCTGTATTTTCTATCATTAGCACGCAATCCGGCAAATCCGTTTACGTTTCAGATCTAGGCCCAGGCGCAAGCGCACAAGTTACATTTTATCTAAACATTGCTGACAACGCCACAATAGGGAACTATTCTCTTCCAATTAAAATAGAATACAGCAACAGCACTATTTCCTATAATGAGTATATAGATACTAACGTATCCGTCCTCGGTATCCCCGACATAGTAATAAGCACTAAAAACGACGTGATTACGTCTGGACAGATAAACAACGTTTCTGTGACGTTTACAAATACGGGCACCGGCAATGCGTCTTCAATTTCTACTACTGTGTCCTCTTCTGAAACAATTTTCCAGCAGGTTTCGGAAATAGCTTCCTTGCCAGCTGGTGCAAGCGTTACAAAGTATTTTGAAGTCGATGTGCCATCCAGCTCCGGAAGTTCAGCTTCGACATTTTCTTTTTCGCTAAGTTATACCGATCCAGACGAACAAACGGCAACTCAAACACAATCACTGGATTTTCTTGTTCAATCTGATATAGCTATTGAGTTAACCAGTTCCAGTATATTACCGACGACGCCAAATGCAGGAAGTCCATTTTCAATTACGGTAACTCTTACAAATGCTGGACTTGGTACGGCGGATAATGTAGAAGCTGTACCGTCGGTACCTTCTGGTTTAACAAACCTCGGTGACGGCGCTATATCAATAGGAGATTTGAGTTCCGGTTCTTCTACCTCTTTTACATTGACGCTTATAACAAATGATTCATTAAAGACGGGAACTTACGTGATACCAATAAATGTAAGCTACTTAAACAGTCTACAACAAGTCGTGGGAGACGAAGTAAATATCCCTGTAAAAATAAGTCAAAGCGGTGCTCAAAATGCCACTTCTTCAAGCGAGTCAACCGGCAATAATAACACTTCTAGCGCAACATATTTAGATGAACTCATAATTATAGTAATAGCTGTTGCAGAGGCCGCTTCTGCTGCGGTGATTGCATTTTTATTTCTTAGATACAAAAGAAGCAGCAAGAAGAGCAATAAATAATCGGTCGTATGCCACAAAAACGGCTTGCTTTAAAATACGAGGGCAGATAAAATGAAGAGCAGAGACACTATATGGTTAGCTTACAGAGCATTAAGCCAACACAAAGCAAGAACAGCACTGACAATATTAATGGTTGTTATAGGCATTGCTGCAATAGTCGCACTTGTGTCACTTACGGCCGGAGAACAGGCAAGTGTACAAAAAAGTCTTGATGCCCTTGGTCCAACGGCGATTTTCGTTACGTCAACTGGACAAGGCGGCTTCACGCCGGCGGAGTTCGCTATGGTTTCTGCGCTACCTAATGTATCTTCAGCTATTCCAATAATCGAAGAGAGCGCCACCGCAGAGATAAACGGAGAATCTACGTCGGTCACTCTAGTTGGAGTTAGTTCGAGTAATCTATCTTCGATAATCTCATCGGTAGGTCTTTATAGTGGCACTTTATACCCAAACAACCAGACCGGTCTTGCCGTAATTGGAAATAGTGTTGCGTTCTCGTCTTCCGGCGACCAACAATTTAACCTAGGTTCCTCGCTTCCTTTGACTATAAGAGTTTCCTCCGGCAGCGAAACTGTATACTTGGCCACAGACGGCATAATAAATACTTTCGGAGCCTCTACTTTTCTATCCGTAGATGACTCAATCTTTGTATCAATGTCAGAAGCACGGTCTCTCTTTCCTAGTGCAGGTTATACTACAATTTATGTAAAGGCGAATACTATTGGGGAGGTGGATGCTCTTTCGACTACATTAAAAGATGCATTTGGCGACAACGCAGAGGTCACTACCGCGCAGCAGTTGGCATCAACGACTTCGAGCATACTTAGCGGGACGACTTCTCTCCTACTGATTGTAGCTGCGATATCGCTTTTAGTTGCCGCGATAGGCATAATGAACATAATGTTTGTTTCGGTGTTAGAAAGAACAAAGGAGATAGGTATATTGAAAACTATAGGCTTCAACAGTCGAAATATACTAGTCACTTTCTTGCTTGAAGCATTGATAATAGGAGTTATAGGGGGCGTACTTGGAATTGGCGCAGGCGTAGGGACCGCACAAGCGGCCCACATATTAACTACCACTACAAATTCTACCACAGCTTCGCCATCAAGCGAAATTTCTACAACCTCTTTCAAGTTCAATAGCACATCTTTCCCGAGCGGCAATTTCGCTGGATCTGGTGAAAGCGGGACAACAATAACGCGGGCGCCCAGTGGTGGTGGAGCATTCAGTGGGGGGCCTCCAAGCGGAGCCTTTACTGGATCGTTTATATTTAGTAGTGGCGCTTCTAACTCTTTCACAGGTATAGGTAGCGCCGCCCTATCTGCAAGCACTGCCAGCAGTTCGGGCATATCTGCTTATTCTCC
>JASHWD010000019.1 GCA_030044235.1 Candidatus Parvarchaeota archaeon
GTGTGTAACCGACTTTGAATTTTTTAAGTTTTATTCTCTTTTTAGCAATCATCAACATAAAGATAAATAAAATTTGCTTACTTAAATATTAAAAACCTAGTCTGCGATGCTATTATCGACTTTGTGCGGCATTCGTTAGGCATAAATAATATTTCTTTTCTTCCTTTATAGTTTTTTGCTGATTAAGAGGATTCTGACTTTTTCTTGCTGCTCTGATTGTTACTTAAATATCCATAATTCGGCGTACCTGTCGTTACGCTTACATTTGCAAAACTGCCTGCCAAAACAGAGGTCTGAAGGTTATCGCCGGCTTCTGCAGTATCTTCCCCAAAGTTATAATATGACGGGAAATAAGAAAGACTGTTGACGGTATTGTTATAATATAACAGACTAAGGTCTGCATCCAGCGACTCAAAGTAAGTGGAAGCACCGTCTCCAGGTCCACCAAATACGAATTCCGCGTCATAAGGTATGAAAGACGGGGCGACATAGTACGGAGTCACGATTATAGAAATATTAGTAGCATTAACGTTCAGGCTGACATTATCATAAAAATGCGGTTCATAGGAGATCTTTCCATCTGTGACTGTAAAACCTTTCGCATAGCCAAAAGAAACCATTGGACTCCCGTTCACAATGTACGTTTTTATAATTAACGTAATATTGATCGGCAAATTAGCATTGATTATATTACCTGTAGCGTAAGCGTATACGTTCTGTGTAGCACCTTTAGGGTTAGAGTACAATGTAACCTTCCCGCTCCCGGTTATCAAAGAAGAACTGATATTTGCGTCTGGGGCTGAAGAATTCCATATGTTGTCATCAAGATAATAAGAATTTGAAGAGGTATCAAATTGTGCAACATCCTGAAGCCAAAAAACTTCGTCCTTTGTTCCATCGTAAGATACGTTTGCAACTACATTTAACTGCAGACCTGCGGTATTAGGTGAAAGGTCGTCTGGTAATGTCGCGTTGTAAGCTTTAATTTTACTTATGCTAGCAATGCCCAAAACTTCGCTTGTTTGGATTTGATAAGCGGACAGCTGGCCGGAATTGCTAATAACACCATAACTCGCTATTCCCGTGGCAAAAACTGTTCTATTGAACTTCTCTGGCACGAGCGAATACGTAAAATCTGACCCGGCAACCAAGCTGTAATCTCCAGAATTTAAAAGCAAGTGCAGTATATCTGAAGTAATAGAACCGGAGTATACGCGTGTGCCGTTGCTATCGCTTAATTCTACATTACCAGAAATTGAGCCTATAAAATGTATGTTAAGTAATCCTACCCATGTCGCATTTACCGAAGCTGTAAACTGAGGGGTGGAATTAAGAAACCCTGATGAATAAACGAAAATTATTATAAACGCTATAATTCCTATTATCGCAAGCTTATTTACAAGGGGTGCCCTCTGTTTTTCGTTGCTTTTACCAAGGATCTCATTTATTTCCCTCTCGTAATCCTCCATTGATAGAATAATTACTGCGCTTTTATATGCTTAAATTATTAAATTCATTTTTAGAAATTATATTAACACCATTACGCTATTGCTATTTATTAGCAAAATTTTAAATTAATTAGGTGCCTTATAGAAATATGCAAAGATTGACTTATTCAGAGATTAAAACAATAAAAGATTTATATCCAATCGGTTTTGGGGTAGTTAAACTCTCTAAACTTCTTGGGCGAAGAAAAAGCACGGTATATTATCACATAAAGAAACGCTTTGGAAAAAGAAATTTTGTACCTTATTTTAACGAAAATTTAAAGAAAGAGCTTGGTGAATTCATAGGTGCATTCGCCGGTGACGGCAATCTCTACCTTGATAAAAATGGAGGCTATAGGATTAGATTTTATTTTGGGCTAAAAGAAGAAAGATACGTTGAATATATAACAAATATAATTTTAGCGCTTTTTAATAAACGTTCAAGAAAGTGGTATAGTCCAAACGAGGCTCTTATTGTCTTATCTGTTGATGGTAAAAAGATATGCGAAGTTATAAAGTCATACTTAAATTTTTCTAAGGACAAATCTTATACTGTAAGATTAAAAAATAAGCCAGACTTTAAAGATGAGTTTTTTCTTAAATATTTCATTCGTGGTCTTATCGCTAGCGACGGAACCGTAGGGTTCAATAGAATAAGAATCAGTACAATTTCCAAAAAATTGGCTAGGCAATGTTTTGATATATTGAGATTTTATGGCATAAAAAGCGCTATAAGAATTGAAGAAAAGGGCTTCTCACATAGAACTTTATATGTAGTAGATATAACTAACAAAGAAAACTTCCAAAAATTTAGAGAGGTAATTGGCTTAACTGAAGAAAACAAAAAGTTCAATCTTGATGCTATGCTTAAAGGTATTGGGCCCAAAGGGATTCGAACCCCTGATCTTCCGCATTTTGAGCAAACTCGTCAAGCGGACGTCGTAACCACTGGACCATGGACCCACATTACTCCTAAAAGGACAAACACTTAAATATCTTTTGTAATAACATAGAATATGCATTACGATTTAAACTATGTGACTGAGAATAAAGAAGCGCTTAACTCTTCTATTAAGAGAAGGTTTTTGACTCCACCTACAAAGGACCCAGTTGGAAGAATAATAGAATTAAATGAGACAATAAAGAAACTTAGAAAAGACGTAGACCAAATGCGACATCAGAGAAACGTAGTAAGCCTAGAGTTCTCGAAACAAAAAGAGATGGCGGATGCTAAAGAAAAGGAACGAAAGAAAATAAGAAATCTGATGGATGATATAAAAACAAGAGAAGACGAAATAGCGGCAAAAGAGGAAGAAGCCAAAACATTATTTCTATGGCTGCCGAACGTTATAGGTGAAGAAACCCCAGACGGCAAAGATGACAGCTATAACGTAGAGATAAAGAAAGTAGGGGAGATAAAGAAAAGAAATTTTGAGACCCAAAGTCATATAGACATCGGCGAAAAAAGGGACCTAATAGATGTCGAAGGCGCCGCAAGAGTAGCCGGTAGCAGATTCTTTTATCTTAAAGGCAAGCTCGTGCAACTTGCACTGGCTCTAGAGATGTACTCCATATCAAAGATAGCCGCAAAGGGATACACTCCAATAATACCTCCTTTCATGATAAAAAAAGACGTTTACGGCGGCATAGCTCACATGGCAACCTTTGAGGACGCACTATACAAGGTAAGCGGGGTCGAAGATACCGGAGAAGAGGACAGGTTCCTAATATCTACTACCGAACATCCAATGATAGCAAGATATGCCGATACTAATATTTTAGAGAAAGACCTGCCGATAAAATTAGTCGGAGTAAGCCCTGCATTCAGAAAAGAGGCCGGCGCACACGGGAAGGACACGAAAGGCATATTCAGGATACACCAGTTTGACCAGACAGAACAAATAGTATTTTGCAAACCTGAAGATTCACGCAGATTACACGAAGAGATGCTAAGCAACGTAGAAGAAA
>JASHWD010000003.1 GCA_030044235.1 Candidatus Parvarchaeota archaeon
TTCACTAAAATTAAATATGGCCGTTTCCCCAATATTTATCTCACCGGTTGGATTTGTGGCTTGGCATGCACCGGTACCATCCGCATTTCCGCAATTCAATAGCTTTGTCATACCGGTCTCATTAAGCATTGTGGCATTAAATATAGTCACATTACCGTGACTTTCGCTGCCAGTACTTGGAGATAAGAACAGATCAACACCTACATAAAAACCGGTAGAATTACAAACATGTCCCGTCTCCAGAAATGGGTAAGGGGATGGCGAACAGATAGCCGTTATACAACCACTCTGTTTAGTTATAGTTGGCTGATATTTTAAAACATCCAAGATTATTAAACTCACTGCCAATACTACCAAGATAACTGTGATAGTAACTTTAAACCATTTTTCATGCGTTATACTCTTTTCCTTTCGCATACAAACTCATTAAATCGAAATAATTTAAGCATTTAAGGAAAGGTTCGTGTCGTTAGCCATAAATTCATGCATACCTGCCGATTCCAATCTGACTATCTATATCCTACTTTGAGCCACCACAATGCTGACTTTGAATAGCTGTAATTCTTCACACAGCTTGGATTATCGTGCCGTTGGGATAGAAGAACTCTACTTTGCTAAAATTATTATTAGCTTTACAATTAAAGCTATGGCGTCCTTCCGCGCAGGAAAAGACCAAAATAATCATTCGTAGTTAAAGAGCGAGCCTTCCTGTTTTTTTGCTTTATCCAAGTATGATCTTATCCTATCTTGCTCAAAGGAATGTTTGTTGCAAAGAAAATCGATTAACTTTTCAGTCTGAAAGGGTTTAGTAACCGGCGCTTCCGAAATTTCGTCCACATTCGGATGCATAAAATATTCGAAGATTTCTTTTATGTCATAGCTCGAACCAAAATCATATTTTTTTATCATATCTTGTGTGCTTTCTTTCTTTACTATCGCTAGTGCTTTTTTCGGGCCTATTCCATTAACGCCATCATTATAATCTGTCCCTACAAAAAGAGCAATCATTATTAGCTGCTCTCTGCTCAGTCCCAAAGATTCGCTGTAAGACTTGTTGTCTATTATTTCTGGAGATACGTTTGCAGTTATACCTTTATTCTTTACCTTCTTCTTGTTTGATACGTTGAGGTTTCTTATTAATTTGTTTGCGCCAAAAAGCAGCGTGTCATAATCTTGAGAAGCAACGCCATAAACAAGCCCTTTCGAATTTATTTGTGCTGCCTGTGCTTCGCCTTCTGCTGGAGCTTGGACAACTGGTATTCCCATTAAGCTGAGAAGTTCTTTTGAAGACGAAATTATATAATCGTCTATTTTTACAGCGCGCCTAAGATACATTGCTCTTTCTTCCTGAGTCTTTGCCTGTTCCGCAAGGTTCCTTGCTTCTTCCCTTATCTTTGCTCGCTCTAAATTCGTTGCTTTCTTGAATTTTGGTGCATGGCCATCGAATACAAAAGCCGGTTTGATGTCGTTTATTAGCAGGTTCATAGACCTATAGAATAGCCCGTTCAAATGCGTTGTTATATTCCCTTCTTTATCCGTTAAATAGGAACCATCTGCTAATCTTATCGTTGTAAGGAATTGGTATATCCAATTGAAAGCGTCTACTGCAATTGACTTGCCAGCCAAGTCCTTAAGTTCTATTTCTCTGCCACGGACGAGGTCTTTTAATTTTACTCCCATATCACATCGTAGTAACTATAACTTCTCCAGAATCAAACAAGAGAGTGTGCTCAAACTGTGCTACTAACCCATTGTCTCTTTCTTTAAGAACATTGAACTCATAAAGAGCACCGGATCCTACCATGCTCTTTAATTCCAGCTCAGCGAAATTGCCGAATTTTTCTAATATCCAGCGTTTTGCGAAGGGAAGACCGTGATATTCTTTTGATATAAAATCAAATATTTCTCTGCCGAGTTTACTTCTTGGTGTCCTTGAATTATTTAGCATTAGTATTTGAACTTCCGAACTGTCCACAACGTAACCTCCACCAGTCGTGGCAAAAGGTTCTATCGCTATTACGCCCTCCTTTCTTAAAAGTTTATTTGAGCCATTAGAACAGTTTGGTATAAAATCGCCTTCGTGTATTTCGTAACGCTTGATTCCGTGGCCCCCAAGGTTTACTATTGGCGAAAATCCATAAGATCTTATTTTTTCTTCTATTGCGTGACTTATGTCGTCTATCCTGCCCCCCGGCTTGGCAACTTTTATTGCTTCGGCTAATGCTGAATGCGCAGCCTTTACTAAATCGTTGTTCTTTTGACCAACTACGACGGTCGCTGCAGTATCAGAAACGAATCCATCAATACTTGCCCCGACATCGATTTTTAGGATGTCGCCTTCTTTGAGCATAATCTCGTCGTTGAATTTTGGAGTGTAGTGTGCAGCTATTTGATTTATGGAAAGATTTGGTGGAAACGCGGGTTTCACATTTAATTCGGTCATCTTCTTTTCTATTTCTCTTGCTAACCTGAGAAGAGACTCGCCCGGCTTAACCAAAGAAACGGCATATTCTCTTACCTCTTTTCCAGCTTTTCCTGCCAGTATCCACTTCTCCTTTTCTTGTGCTTCCATCTGATATAGTGTAACGACAGTAATTAAAAATTATCTAACGCGCAATTAGTTGATTTTAATCATTAAAATGTAAAAGCAAATTGCGGTACATTTAAAATTTGGACTTTAGCCAGACCATATAGCTCTAAATATTACTTTAGAGAGGTCGGATCAAGTAGGTAACGTAGCTTTGTTGCGCTTAGTGCGCCTACAGAATTAAGCGCCTCTGTTCTAGCTCTTGCAGTGTCTGGGCGTGCGCAGATTGTCTGAGCAAATGCATCTAGATCCGCGTCGCTGATGTTTAGGATTTTGTCATAACTGCACATCAAATCGTTATAAGTCATATCATAAGCTATTTTCAAATACTCTGTTCTAACTGTTATTACCTCGTTTAAGCGTGAAACGTAAATTCTCTCAAGAGTCTGCGGAGGAACCGTTCCGTTTGAAGGTATGTTCTTTAGTTTATCCGCTGTTTCATCCAGCTCTTTATTGAGTTTTGCAAGATAGTTATCGTACTTAGCAAAAGCCCTGACAAATCTATCTTCAGCGCGCACGAATTTAATTGCAGCGTCACCGAGCGTATTTTTTGCATTGTCAACTGTGCCAAGCAGTTTATCTAAATCCATAACTAATACTTAGATTAGTTCGATATTTAAAGTTTTTAGAGCTTTGCGGAATCAGAAGTTTGATAATGACTCGTTTTTCCTTCCAACTATATCGTCTTCGGAATAGCCTAATACACTTAGTATCTGCATAACCGAAGGCACTATCTGCTGATTTATGTAGTAATCCGAGTCATATCTTATCTTATTTTTCTTTGCTATATCAAAAAGCACCGAACGACTAGAAACATTTTCTCCCGGTCGTCCTTTAGAAATTATATATTTTATAGTATCTCCACTTGCAAATTCTATCCCGCTTTTAGATGCGGCTGAGATGTGTCTGCTAGTCTGTTTGTAGGAGGAGATGTCCTTATGGAGTCGTGTGAATATTGTAAGCTTTTCTAGCGGAGTTTCGCCGCCTCTTATCTCCTTAATAATTTGCCTAACGTATTCTATTGCACCTTGTTTGTCATCATTTACTAAAATTCTCTTTAATATTTCTTTTTGCGTCTCTTTTGCAATCACAGCCCAGTCACGCCTTACCGACTGGAAGCCCTTTATTGTCAGGTTGCCCTTCTCATCGGACATTGCATATTTCTTCTTCGCTCCTTTTTCTCCTGCCTTTGAATTTACGAAAAGCGCTCTGCTGTATATGCCTTGAAGTTCTAATTCCATCGGATATGGCAGAGTCTTGTTTATCCCAAAAACGAAATTGTTTATGAAAGACTTCATCCCATTCTTGTGCATGAAGGCCGAGTCCGTATCTGCGTAAATCACATTGGCTCCATCTTTTTCTGCTTCGCTTATTACCTTGTGTACATATTCGCGCCCTAAAGCTGTTACCTCGCCGGCACATTCAAAACAGTACCATCTTGCATTGTAATATCCAAGATAGCCATAAAACCCATTAGCAATCAGCTTCAATACCATCACCCTGGCATTAAGCTGTTGATTTTCCTTGTCCGCTTTCAACTTCTGCTTTGCTTCTACCCTAAGTCGTATAACTTCGTCGACAGTCGACGGTATAAATCCTGATCTTTCTTCCTTTGGCTTAAAAAGTGCTTTTCCATTTTCAAAGTGTATAGTCGATGGACAGATATTATGCGATACTATTATGCTCGGATAAAGGCTCCTAAAATCAACTACCGCAACGTCTTCGTAAAGACCCGGCTTTGGTTGAAATACAAATGCGCCTACATTTATTCGTCTTATTCTTTCGTTGACTTCAAATTCGGAAGGCTTATTCGGAATTACTTCCCCTAGCTCGATTGCTTTTTTCATTATCAGGTGCTCTACGACCGCGCCGGTTGTCATTCTAGAGATGTCAGATATGGTTTGACCAACCAGTTTATTCAGTTCCCCAAAAAGATTGTACATCCTCTCATATAATTTGAAAGTTATGTAAGAATCTTTTATACAGTAAGTACATAGGTCACTGGCAGTTTTCCGATTTGAGAAGACGCTGTCTATTTTGGCCCAGTCAAACTCTCCTTTTTTCTCGCCGAGGGCCTCTGCTGCAACTTCCTTCAGGCTCAAAACTTCTGTCTTAAGATTATAGATTGCGTATATATTTCTTATAAAATTTAGTATGTCTATGTGAACGCTGCCGTTTATTTCTGAGACTTTTCTCTTTTCTCCTTTTATCTTTATTTCGAAACCGCTAAAAAGTGGCTTTATGCCCAAAACGTCCGCTCGCTGTTTTATGTATGGCATGTCAAACGTATCCGAATTATAACCGACTAAAGTATTGAATCCGTTTTCAGATACAAACTTTGCAAATCTTAGTATAACCTCCTTTTCATCATTTACTTTTTCTATGCCTTCCCCTTCCGCATCCAACCAGGTAAAGCATTTGTTTACGTTATAATTTGAAAGAGATATTGCCAAAATCGGGTCTGCCTTTGCGTCTGGAAAAGCTCTTTTTGAATAAGTTTCTATGTCAAATGCTATTGCTTTTAATGGCGGATTTCCTACCTCTGCGCTAACTATTTTCTTTATCCTATCGCCGTCGACATTCAGCTTTACTCTTGATGATGTTCCTATCCCTTTGTCTAGAAGGTACCTCTTATAAAATGGAATGTCAGCATCGTATATCTTTACGTTTAATTGCCTAAGCTTCGGTACATCCTCTGGTAATTTTGTGAATACCTTAGAAACTATTATCTTATCACCTAATCTTAATTTTTCAGTTTCTTCTATTCTTCCTACAAATGACATGCCTGAGGTCATTTGTTCGACACGCTGTTTGCTAGCTCCGATATAGCAGTATGGCTCAAAAGAATCATCATATAATATTTTCCTCTCGCCTTTTTCGACGATGCCGAACAGTCTGACTACCGGTTTCCCGTCTATGACTATATAATCTGCATCTATTGGGAAAATTTCCAATTCCACAAGTTATTAAGAACCGGCTTTAAAATATAACTTTAAACTTAATTGCAGCGTCTTAAAAATTTTATTTTACCGTTACGCTTTTCGCAAGGTTCTTTGGGCGATCAGGATTTATACCCTTAAGTATTGACGTCTTGTAAGCAAGAAGCTGTAGAATTATTGACTGCATTACAAAACCAAATGAACCGCCTTCCTGTGTCCTTATGAACATATCGAAAACGTTCTCATTTTTATCCGAAATACCTATTATGTTTCCGCCCCTTGCCTTTACTTCCTGTAGGTTATAAAGAGTGTCATTTCTGTTGCTTTCTGATACGATCGCTACAGCGTATACTTTGTCTGATATGAGCGCTAAAGGTCCATGCTTGAAAGTCGCTGCATCTATTGCTTCTGCGTGTATATAAGATACCTCTTTAAGCTTAAGTGCGCCTTCTAATGCCATTATATAATCAGAATCTCTACCCAAGAAGAAAACGTTTTCTAATCCCTTTATCTTTTCTGCGGCTTTGTCTATAGCAGATAAAACTGAAGGCACTAAAAGATTGTACATGTTCATGTTCATTAGCTTCAAGTCGTGGATTGCGTCCTCATTTCTCCCAGCTGCAAACATCGCAATCAAAGTAGAATATACGCCAGATAGTGTGAAAGACTTTGTAGAAGCTACTGCTTTTTCTGGACCTGCACCTATAGGTATAAAGACGTCTACTTCTTTAGCCAGAGTCGAACCATCCGAATTTATTATTCCAATCTTTTTGTTCTTAGACATTAATGGAAGCACGTTTATTATGTCAGCCGTCTCTCCGCTCTGCGATATTATGATGAAAACGTCATCTGCGGATATTACTTTTCTATACGTAATCAAATCTTGACCTTGGACCGCTACGGCATTTATACCATTTTCCCTTAATGCCTTTGCGCCCAACATCGCAGCATGATACGAAGTGCCGGCCCCTATTAGATATACGAGTTTAGCATTTTTTACCAAAGCGGCCGCCTGAATTACGTCTTTAAAATCTGTACTTTCAAGGTTCTTCATTAAGCCTAGCTGTTCCATTATTTCTTTGATCATAAAATGTTCATAGTCGCCTTTTTCTGCGTGCTTAGCTGAAAAGTTAACTGTAGAAACTTCGTGCTTAACGTCTTTATTTATTAAGTTGGTTATGCTATAGCTTTTTTTGCCTAATACTACCATGTCACCATCTGACAGGTAGACTACTTTATTTGTATGTCTCACAAAAGAGGGAACGTCGCTAGAAAGGAAATTACCATTTTTTGCTATTCCCAAAACCAATGGCGATCCTTTCTTTACAGCAACTAAATCTTCGGATTGTTTGTCAAGGACTATAAAAGACGAAGAGCCCTTTATCTGTTTAAATGTATCCTTTACTGCGGTCTGTATGTCTGCGCCTTTGTTTAATTTTTCTTCTATAAGGTGCGATAAAACTTCAGTATCTGTGTCGGATATAAATTTATGTCCCCCTAGGGATTCTTTAAGTTCCGCCCAATTCTCTATTATCCCATTGTGCGCTACCGCTATCCTGTGGGTGCAATCAATCATCGGATGCGCGTTTTCTGTTTTTACGCCGCCGTGCGTAGCCCATCTAGTGTGAAATATTGCTTTATTAGAAGAAAGATTCTGGACTTTGTATTTATTTATCACGTCGTCTACCTTGCCTATGTCCTTCTTTATTATTATGCCGACTTTAGAGTCAAGCGCGCAGCCAAAGCTATCGTAACCCCTATATTCTAGATTACGTATGCCCTCTAAAAGATAGGGAACTGCATCATCTTGCCCGTTATAGGCTATAATTCCGCACATAATTTAATAAAACAGATATAACTAAGATTATAGCTAGTATTTAAGCCTATATTCCAGTTGCAAATTGCTGCTATTACTTTAATTCTTTTATGAGGGTACGTTCTAGATGCTGGCTAATAGCAAACGCTTTTATAATAATGTATGCATAATATACGTTTATGAAGACATTCGTATTAAAAACCGACGAGAGCGGTTATTTTATCAACGACACCAAACTTATAGATAACATCGAGGATTTAAGGCCTGTCGTAAACCAGACTTCAATTGATATATTAAAGGCTCTGGCTAAGAAGCCCGCTTCTCTGGACGAGATAGCGAAAATGACAAAATTAGCGAAGAAAAAAGCTGCTGATTTCATTAAATTTCTTGAAAAAGCCGGATTAATCACTGTGCAGAATAAAACCGCGAAGCGCGGCAACATCTACAAAGCCACCACTAATTCATTTGCTTTTGAAGTTTCCGATGCGAAAGTAAAATTAGCAATAAGAGAACAAGCAATTGGTGATGAAGGCACTGCAAAATTCTTTAGAAAATTCATAAAAGATGGAAAATTCGACGGATATATCTGCGTCGGCTCTCCGGACCCGCATGGTGAATATAAATCGATAGCCAGGGACACCCATTACGCCCTTTATCTAGCCATGTTCCTTGGACAATTCTGTGAACTACCGAAGGACTTTCCTATAGTATTGGACACGGATGTTATTTCAAAGAATCTATTCAAACAAAATCTAATTGTAATTGGCGGCCCGGTAACAAACTTAGTTACAAGAGATGTAAATAACTTTTTGCCGATGAAATTCGAAAAGGCTGAAGGCTGGGCGCTTAAAGATAAGGATGGCGTGCACAGCAGAGACTACGAAGGCGCCATAGAGAAGATAAGGAATCCATT
This sequence comes from Candidatus Parvarchaeota archaeon, assembly GCA_030044235.1. Classification (GTDB taxonomy): domain Archaea; phylum Nanobdellota; class Nanobdellia; order Parvarchaeales; family Parvarchaeaceae; genus Parvarchaeum. The sequence goes on from JASHWD010000003.1 coordinate 8,256, forward strand.
TGAAAAGACAAAGGACGTTATAGTGCTAGGAGGTATAAGAAACATAGGTACCCTTTCCTCGATACTTGCTACCACTAGATTTTCTAAACTTACATTTAGAAGCTACAATGATGAGCCGATATGGAACGTACTAGTAAGGGGATACGACATAGACGGCGATGGTGAAATAGATTCTGTAGAAACCGTAAGATGAGACGACTTTTTATTGCGATAGAATTGCCGTCAGAATTATCGAATAAAATCAGCACGGCTACATCAAAGATCAAACCAAAGATAAACGGTGCTTTTGTAGAAAGGGAAAAACTACACATAACGCTTCTTTTCCTTGGAGACCCTACGCTTTCGGATGCTGCGATAGAAAAGGTTGTAAAAGAAACGGGTATAGACCGTGACATAGAAATAAGCGGGCTTGATGCATTTCCAAGTTGGGCAAAGCCAAGATTACTTTTTATTGACGTGAAGACGGACCTTTATGACATTTATAGTGAGCTTTGTAAAAAACTTGGCGTTAAAGAGGAAAGGTCTTTTCGCCCGCATTTGACTCTATGTAGGATTAATGGAAACATGGCATCTAAGATGGAACTTCAGACCCGTTTTTATATAAACGAAAAATTCAGAGTTAAAAAATTGAGCCTATTCGACAGCGATTTTAAAAATTATCGCAGACTGTATTAAGCGGCTTTTTCTCTAGTCATGAAGTAAACTGCCACTCCCATCGCAGCTAGAGTCAAGAGAAGTGACATCACGTCCGGAGATGTAAGTATTGAGATCACATATGAACTAGTAATATAATTAAACGAAGTATTTACAACTACACCGCTGCTCGAACCAGACGAACTTGAATTAGAAGCGCTAGAATTAGTAGAAGTGCCGCAATTAGCTATGCAAGCAGTTGATGATGGCTGTGCTCCGCCAAACTGCGCGCTCGCTGCACCGTAAGCTATCAAACCGAAGATGAACATCATGAACACTATCAATACCGGTATCAACGTGCTTTTCTTAAGATATGCGCCTATGCTTTCCTGTGGTATCGTCGCTGTATTGAACAGGAGCATCATCAGGAACAAGAAAACCAGTATCGCTAAAACGTAAGGGAGAAAAGCCACAACAAAAGCAACAAAGAAAGATGACGCCATAGAAACTATAGCAACGCCTACCGCTATCAATGCCGGTATATCGGATTTGTCAAAGAACCTAGATCTTGATAGTATCGCATATACCAGTGCAAACACCAGTACGAAGACTACTAAATCGTATACTCCAAATATCGCTAAGTTTAGTGCCATAAAAAGTAATTGTTAAATGTTTAACTTTTTGAATCCGAGCTCGAACCACCAAACATCCATGCTATTATTACTATCACGGCTATCGCGACTATAAGCAGACCGACGTTTGTTGAATTACTGAAGAACGAAGATAAAACTGTGCCTACCTGGCTACCTACAGAGGTTGAACCGCCACTAGTGCCAGCATTGCCGCCTGCTCCTGGTGGTACCACCGCATAAGAGAATAATCCTCCTGCGAAAAGAACTATTATTGCACCTACGAAAAGCCATTGCGCTGCTTTACCCTGTTTAAGCTTATCATCGTATCCTGCAAGAGCGGCAACTATAAGTATAGCTACAAGTATCATAGCTGTTACTGCTAGAGTAGATGCCATGTACATAAGCACCGGGCTTACCCATGCTGCAGTCACTGCAAAGAATGATATTATAAGGGCGGTTAAAGCTCTCGCGCCTTTATTTTCATTTCCTTGGAAAAAGCTTACCTTTTTTAGTACTGTATTAAGTATAGCCAGTACAAGTAAGAACGACAACCAAAATTCTACTGGGTTAGTTACATTTGCCGGAGTAATTACCTGCAATGCATTCTGGACCGATGTGTATAAAGATCCTGCTTCTAATACCATATTAGTTTATTGGTTGGTTATAGTATTTATACCTTTTCCTGTTTATTTTCACTATAAAGTAGAAGAAATTTCTATTACTTTGAGAGAAGATATCCAATGATTACTAAGAATATCAAAACGGCTGCATAAGGCCCATAATTGTATAGCCCGTTTAAAACGGCTTGCTGGGTTATCCCAGCGAATAAAAAGTTAGAGCCTATTAGCACCCAAAGTACCAGTATTATAGAGATCACCGCAGCGAGGATTATTATTATCTTCTTTCCGCTGCGTGGAAAGTCGCTTCCGGCGGTATCTCCGTAAACCATCGATGCGAGTACCAAAAGCATGAAGATTACTATCGCGATAATGCCGACTATCGGCAGGATTATATAAGTCAAGTTCAGGGTATAGCTGGTTGTTGCGAAAACTATACCTAGCACGAAGGCTATTATCGATTCTACGTCCCTCTTGCCTTCGAACATTTTGCTCTTTTCAAGCACACCATAAACTATGGCGAAAATTAGAAGAAACGGGAAAAGGAATGATTCTATTCCTGAGTAAAGCAATGACACTGATGGCGCCGTTGACGTTAGGCTACTTGTTACGTTGCTTGCGTTACTGACCGTCGAATTGAATAATGTCGCTAAAGCGCTAAACATATTATATCTTATTGGACGTTCTATTTAAATATTGACTAATTTATTATCTGCATGAAACACTCTTTAAAGCCAGTGCTTTTTATCGCAACCGCATTTGCTGGCCTGGCCGTAGGCTTAACCCTAATCTCTTTCACTTTATATCAATATCTTGAAGTAAATGGAAATTCTGCTTATGCACTAATATTGGGACAAAGTGTTGTAAACGCTGAACAGACGAATTATATAATAATAATGATCGCCACGGTGCCTTTGATTTGTCTTAGTGCATTTTTAATGTATCGCAGCGTTAAACGACTAAGGCTCCGGACGAAAAAAGCGAATCGATAAAATTTTTGGCTTCTTCTTTTTCATAACCTGAAAAAAGAAAGTCCCCTAAATCTGATATGAAGATCGTCTTTTCTTTATCCTTGTAAAGAAGTGCGGTCTTCCCGTCCTTAAAATCTGCATTTTTTAGGCGTATAGCTAGTTTTTCCAGATCAACCCGTCTTTGAAGAGAAAACTTTATTCCGTTCCCGCACATCTGTATAAAACCGTTCTCAAGGCGGTGTTTGTAAGAATGAACAGAACACGTTTCACAACCTTCGTCCCTGTTTATCTTAACTTCAGAAACCGAAAGCGGCGCTAACGAAAAACTTACGAACGTATCCTGCCCCCCCTTTCTTGTTAAAAATTTAATTGCCTTGTCGACGAGCAATGTTCCGGCGCTAGCTGCCGCTTCTTCTGAGATTACACCGCAACCTTCAGCGTCTTCCAGCTTTAAATTACGGTATATACAGTTAAAACACGCCGCTTTCCAGTCGGCGATATACATAAAGCCTTTGTTTCCCTTTAATGATCCGAATATAAATGGAATTTTATAGCGATAGCAAGCATCGTTTATTATTAATCTCGTGTTAACGTTATCCGTAGCGTCTATAACTAGGTCAGCATTTTCTAAAATGTCGTCTATCCTTGCTTCGCCAACATAGAAATGTTCGCTTGTGAACCTTGTCTTGCTATTTATTTTCTCCAGCGCAGATTTTGCAGCATCAGATTTATACCTAAGCTGCTTGGCGTCGTCTTCTGAATAAAGCGTCTGATTTTTTAGATTGTCCTTGCTAACTATGTCGCCATCCACTATCCTTATAGAAAAGAAGTCAAGTTTACCAAGGCTTTCTAGAACTGCGCAACCTAATGCACCTGCTCCTATCACAACCAAATTAAATGTATTTAAATGCATATTCTCTTTATACCCTAATTAACAAATTATTTATATTTAACAAATGTAGAAATTCGATGGAGGCATGAATGTACGAAATTGTCACTTTAAGGGATAAGATAAGGGTCGAGCCTAAATCTCTTGGTAAAAATTATAAAGAAGCTATAAACGCCTTAATAAAACAGAATTACGTGGGAAAGGTCATCGAAGACAAGATGCTTTTGGTCGGCTTGATGTCAATAGACAGCGTAGAAGACGGTCTGATTATACCAAACGATGCCTCTATATATTATGATACGGTATTCAAAATGGTCGCTTTCGTACCGCTTCTACACGAGACAACGAAGGGACAAATATCAAATATAAGCGAGATAGGTGCAATAATAAATATAGGACCAATAGACGGTCTTGCGCACATATCGCAGGCGATGGATGATTTTGTAGACTTCACAAGGAACGCTTTGGTCGGAAGAAAGACAAAGACCGCATTGAAAGTGGGCGATTCCGTTCTTGCTAATGTGATAGCAATAAGCACCAGAGGAATAATGAAGATAGGGTTGACAATGAGGTCACCTGGTTTAGGAAAGCAAGGTGGCAAGAAAAAAGAGGAAAGGGCGAAGCCTGAGAAGCCAAAGAAAGAACAATAATTATGTCACTAAAAGCATGCAAAGTCTGCAGTTATTTAACAGAAGAAAAGAAATGCCCTATGTGTGGCAGCGATGAACTTTCACTTAAGTGGAAAGGACAGGTAGTTATATCAAATCCAGAGAAGTCAGAGACAGCAAAGAAACTCGGAATAACTAAACCTGGTAAATACGCGCTTTCAGTAGCTTAAGATGGAATTAAAGATTATATCAAAAATGAATGATAAGTATCTTGATAGGACCTTGATAACTTTTCACTTGAAAACCGAGCCAAAAGAAATTGTAAAGATTGACGACGTCAAAAAGAAACTAGCCGAGCATTTTCCTGAGGGTTTCTTGGTTGTATATACTTTAAAAAATGTATATGGGTCTAGAGACGTAAATGGTATAGCTCATGTTTACAAAGACGAGCAAAGCGCTAGAAGGGTGCTGCAAAAATATATATTAAAGAAGAATGGTGTTGTTTATGCCGAAAAGCAAAAAGAAGAAAAGGGAAGCAAGTAACGTTTGGGAATTGTATAAAGGCGGCGCGACTGCCAAGAACAAGAGTTGCCCCAAATGCGG
>JASHWD010000020.1 GCA_030044235.1 Candidatus Parvarchaeota archaeon
AACAACATCTGGTTTTGCCGTGGAAAGGATATCCTTAGCTTCGTTAACGTCCTTGACCCTATGTATCTGCACTGTGGAGTTTATTAGTATTGCCACTATCACTCGCTTATTTGCAAGGGCTATGCCTGCGCTTTTCATATATTTTGATAAGAATTAATTCTTCGAAAAAGAATTTCTTAGTGTCTATTACGCTAAACTTAAAATTAATAGATTCTAGAAGTTTATAAACCTTGTCAACGTCATAAGCTGTAGATAAAATTATGAAGGCGCATCCGTTCCTATTTAGGTGCGCCCCCAGTTTTTTAATGGCGCGGATCGTGATTTCATAGCCTTTCTTTCCGCCCAGCGTAGCGGCATCCAGGTAATCCCCTTTTTTAGCCTTACCTGGCAGGTAGGGGGGATTCATATAGATTACATCAAATCTGCGTTTTCCAAGCTTATCGAATAGATTTGAGTTTAAAGTCTCATAATTAGTTATATTGTTTATCTCAGCATTTTTCTTAATCAGAGAGAGCGCCTTTTTATTAATGTCTACTAGCGTGACTTTTTTAGATTTAATCGCAGCGTTTAGACCGATTATTCCGCTGCCCGCACACAAGTCAAGTATGTTTCCGTTTGCATATTTTACAGCCTCTAAAAGTAGAGTAGAATCCTCAGATGGCTTATAAACTTCTTCATTGTCTAATATCTTCAACATATAAAATGTCTTTAAATTAAAGATTTATTAATATGGTCTTTTTATTAAATTAATACATTAAAGTTTTATGTCAGATCTAAAAATAAATAGATCTTAATTCGAGCGCATTAGTTTTGATTTTATATGGCAGCACCAACAGGAAAAGACGAGAATAGCGAAGATAAGAACCTAGAAAAGAAAGTTTCAGAGGCCGGCCGCGCAGAGAAAAAGACAGAAAAAGAAATCGAGATAGAAAGCGCAAAAGTAAAAAGGGAGACGGAAGAATTAAAAGAGCAACAAGCTAAGTTAGAAAAATTAAAGGCAGAACGCTCAAAGTTAGAAGAACTAAAAGAAAAGTTACAACAAGAGAAAGATGGAGTACACGTGCCTGTTAAAACTCGCGGGAAAAAGCAAATTTATATTCTCATAGGCGTTTTGGTGCTTTTTGTTATACTCATAGCGCTTGCTGGGCTTACAACGGGAAATAATAAATCGACCGGCGGAAACGGTACATCGACTGGGACTCTAATAAATTGCAACGGGGTAAATCTAAATTTTAACTATAGTGCGTCCCAAAACGCAACTACTGCGCCTGCCGGCACAAATACCTTTAATGTGATTTATATAACAAACACAGGAAATACTACCGAAAACATAAGCTTAGCAGTTTCATCTCACTCCTCTCTTAAAATACTTGTAGCCGCCTCATTCAGTGCACCAATAGGCCAAAAATCGTATACAGAATACGAAATCGCAAGTCCGCAAATCGTCGGTAACTATACAGCGAATGTTACCTTGACTTCCAGATATGATAACTGTGTATTATCGAAGTCTTTTATAGCTAATATAATCGTTACAAAGAGTTCTACCAATTCTTCTTAATAGCTAACAATGGAAAGTAACATAATAAAAGAAAGGTCAATAAAAACAATAGATCCAAACTCGGATATAAGAATAAGATTAGTTGGGTTGGTCGAATCTTACGATGAGAAGATAGGCACATTTGAGATATCAGACGGGGCCAATAAGTTAACTTGCCTTCCGCCTGTAAACCCAGGTTACAAACCGGAGAAAGGAGCCTTTGTGACGGTAGTAGGCAGGATCGTTCCAGCCGATAACAGCGAAGTAGAATTAAGAACAGAATCTATAGAGAAAATATCACAAAAAGAATACGATTATTACAATAAGTATTTAAACATCAGGGGCAATTTATTAAATAATGGAAGTTGAATTCAAGGACGCCGATCTTTTTAAAAGAATAATGGAGACGGTCGGCAGTTTAATGGCGGATGTATCTTTGGATTTTACCGAGGATGGTTTCTCTATAAAAGCAATGGACCCTGCGAACATCGCAATGATAATGTTTCAAGGTTCAAAGGGGCTATTTAATCTCTTTAATGTAGGCGAGGATACAAAATTGTCAATGTCTCTTGACGATTTGAATAGCATACTAAAACTTTTGAAGAAAGACGATAAACTTAAGCTCACCGACTCTAAAAACAAACTCAATCTAGATATAAACGGTAAAAATAAGCTCCATTTTGCGATACCATTAATAGACGAAAACTACACCGCGCAAAAAATACCACAATTGAAATTCTCGGCGGAGGTTACTGTATTAAGTGCTTTGGTAAAAGAAGCAATAAAAGCAGGTTTTCTAGTAGACGATTCCTTATACCTGACCGTCGAGGGGCAGAGAGTCATACTCAGTGCAAAGAGCGAAGAGAAAGAATTCACAGAAGATCTTTCAATAAACGATAATAAAGAGATATTTAATATAAAAGCTGAGGCGATAACAAGATCCAAATACTCTATCGAATACCTTACTAAGTTCTTGACGTCTTTAGATTCTGATAAGCCGGTTAGAATGTCATTTTCTAATAATTATCCGCTTAAGTTAGAATACGAACTGAGTCCAAACGCAAATATGTCGTTTATCCTTGCAAATAGGATAGAATAGGCGATACTTTATCTAAAAAGAATAAAGTTCGTCTTCATACCTGTAAATGTTATTTAGCAGATCTTGTAGGCCCTTCATGTCGACACCAAGGATCTTTTCTTTTGATTCTGGATGATTTATAAGTGAACTAGTCTTATTTCTGGTGACAAGAAGTATTATTTTTTTCTTGTATAACAGTCCCGGTTTTGATTTTAGATAATTCTCCGCCCTAATTTTCTGTTTTGTTATAAAATTTTCTTCTTGCGAGGGAGCTATATACATGTGGTCCTTGCAATCAACAAAAAAACAACGTTTATCGTCATACGCGATCAAATCTATTTGGAATCTATTCACGGTCTTGAATCTTACGTCTCTGTAAACAGTATAGTCGAACTTTTCGAATATATCGGAGACGTCATTTTCAAATTGCTTCCAGTCTATCTTTTTTTTATCTACATCCGCATCAAAGTACATAAATAAAATTGCATCGGCCGGGATTCGGACCCGGGCCTCCACCGTGGCAGGGTGGTGTCTTACCGCTTGACTACCGATGCTTTATTAACAGATAATAAAGTTTCAACTTTATAAGTTTTTTACACTTTGCTTGGGTTTTTTAGCTCTTTTGGACCTATAATAAAGATATAACCAGTTAATTGAGTTCTCAAAACTTCTACCGAGATTCTTGAACCCAAAAAGATCTGCGAATAATAAGACGATGGAAGCGATTAGTGGGACGTAAATATAGAACTCGGTGAAGCCTATGCCAAAGAAAAACGCGCACATAAAAACCGTCGTAATCA
>JASHWD010000021.1 GCA_030044235.1 Candidatus Parvarchaeota archaeon
GTTAGTATACATAATCGTCGACGGAATGGCGGACTTGCCGATAAAATTGCTCAACAATAAAACTCCGCTAGAATACGCTTACAAACCGAATATTTCATCTTTTCTTAAACACGCAACTTATGGATTTCCTTCGGTTTTAGGAAAATTGGCTCCTCAGAGCGATGCTGGTGTGATGGCCGATTTAGGTTATAATCCGATAGAATATTCGACTGGAAGAGGGTGGTTTGAATGTTTGGGTTTAGGCATGAATCCTACGGATGGCGAACTTAGTGTCCGAGTTAATTTTGGAGAGGTAAAGGGAAAAAAGATCTCTTCCGTAAGAACGTATATGTCCAAGGAAGAACTTCGACTTCTTGAAACCGAAATTAATGAAAAAGTAAAGATGCCAGTAAATTTTAGATTTAAAGTCGGAGAAGGCTACCGTGCAGGTGTTGTATTCACGCCAGATAAAAAACCATTTTCAGAATACGTTTCTAATAACGAACCGGGCTATACCCCAAAATTTTATAGAAATGATAAAAAATTGAGTTTCGCTACAGTTATAAAAGACTTGAGAGTACGAGATATAAAGTCTCTAAAAGGCGAGGCAAAATACACCACAGAAATTCTTAATATCTTTATAAAAAATGCAATAAACGTAATTAAAAATTCAGAAGTTTTTAAGGCAAGACTCAAAGAGAAACAACAATTACCAAATTACTTGTTTTTAAGAGACGCCGCGGTTAGAGACCCTAATCTTCCAAACATAAACAAGAAGTTTAATAGGCAGTGGGCAGGGGTTGTTGGGATGCCTTTAGAAAAGGGCATAGTATATGCATCTGGGATGAAATTAATAGAAGTCGAAGAATTATCCGATCTAAATAAGGACTTTAGCGAAAAAGCGGAAAAACTAGTTGGGGCGATCCGGTCTTTTGATTGTGTTTATTTGCACATAAAACAAACCGATTCAGTCGCCCATTTAGGTAAGTATGCCGACAAATATGCCATAATCGAAGCAATAGACCGTATAATAATCGGAAGGCTTCTAAAAGAGTTAGACATCGCTAATGGTGACACTCTAGTTATTACATGCGATCATGCCACGTCATGCGAGTTAAAGAGACATATAAATTCAAATATCCCGGTTTTAATTGTAAACCGGAAATTCGGGCAAACTAAAGATTTCGGCGAAACAAGCTGCAAGAAAAAACATGTCTCTTCAATAAGAAAGGCTACGGATATACTGCCCTTTGTTACGGCCCTTAAATGAAAGTTTTAGGTTAAGTGCAAAGCATACTATTTAAAAATAGATTACTAATACCATATATGAGCAACCAAGATTTAGCTCAAATGTTCTTGGACATTGCGGACATACTGGAAATAGAGGGTGTACAATGGGAACCCCGAGCTTATAGAAAAGCCGCACTTACAATATCGACTTTATCGGTAGACATAAACGACATTTACAAACAGGGTAAGTTAATGGAACTAGAAGGAGTGGGCCCATCCATATCCAGCTCTATAGAAGAATATCTAAAAACCGGGAAGATGTCGAAATACGAGAAACTTAAGAAAAAATACCCCATAGACTTCACGGGTTTCAGGAAAATTCAAGGCATGGGTCCAAAAAGGGCTTATGCGCTATATAAGAAGCTTAACGTAAGAAACTTAGACGATCTTAAGACAGCATTAGAAAAAAATAAAATAAGAGACTTAGAGGGATTTGGAGAGAAAAGTGAAGAACAGTTAAAACACAATTTGGAATCTTTCATGAAAGTGAAAGAAGAAAGAAAAATGCTTGGTTATGTAATAGATTATTTTGAGGACCTCACAAGGCGAATTAAAAAAAGTGGACTTTTTGAGAATGTAGAGATTGCGGGATCCGCACGCAGAATGAAAGAAACTGTTGGAGACTTAGATATATTAGCTACTTCTAAGAAACCGAAAGAGGGCATGGATTTTTTTACAAAGTTGAAGGATGTTAACGAAATAATAGTAAAAGGAGATACTAAGACTTCTGTCAGACTGGCTATAGGATTAAATTGCGACCTTAGGATAGTTGATGACAAGAGCTTCGGAGCAGCCATGCAGTACTTCACAGGTAATAAAGATCACAATGTGAAAGTGCGTAAGATTGCTATAGGAAAAGGTCTAAAACTTAATGAATATGGGCTTTTTAAGGGTGAGAAGTCCGTAGCTGGGCTCACTGAAAAAGAAATCTACAACACGCTTGGAATGGATATCATGGAACCAGAGCTGCGGGAAAACACCGGTGAGATCGAAGCAGCACAGAAAAAAGCGTTACCAACTATAATAAATTACAATCAAGTAATTAGCGATTTGCACATGCACACAGTAGATAGTGACGGTGCGAATTCTTTAGAGGAGATGGTTAACGAAGCGCAAAAGCTTGGACACAAATATATAGCAATAACTAATCACAGTAAAAGTCTTAGAATTGCTAATGGTCTAGATGAAGCTAGATTTTCAGCATTTAATAAAAAAATAGATAAAATTAATGAATCCAGCGAAATAAAGATACTAAAAGGCGTTGAATTGGAGATACTTAAAGATGGATCACTAGATCTACCAGCGAAGGTCTTAAAAGAGATGGATTTTGTTATAGGTGCATTGCATCAAAATACTAAAATGCCTAGAAAGGAACTTACCGACAGACTTTTGAAAGCAATAAATTCTGGTCTAATAAATACTGTCGCCCACCCA
>JASHWD010000022.1 GCA_030044235.1 Candidatus Parvarchaeota archaeon
CTCTTTCACCGACTAGCTCTTCTAATTTATTAGCGATTCTCGTTTGAAACATATTATTAGCATTTACAATTCGAATCTTAGAAGATATTTGGTATAAATAGCTTTTTTGGGCGAATTCGTAGTTTGTATATTGATAATATTGCGTTTTAGAGTCGCGGACGCAACATTTAAAATCGCAAAACCGCTATCGTTCTAAAGTATAAATATCACTTGTTTTCTATAGCGTTAATCAAGAGCTTTATGGACAAAATAAATGGTTTTAAAAACTTAAGAAAAAGAGTCGATTTAGCAGAGCTCTTATTGAAGTCTACGCCAGTTCTTGACAGAGATAAAAGAGACCCAAAAGTTACTAGCTCAGTTGACAAACTTGCAACAGAAGACGCTTATCAGAGATTAACAAGGGTGTTCGGACGCGAGAAGGTTATATTAGTTGCCGGGTCTGCACTTAACAGGCTGCTTGGGCTGCCGACTGATGACATGGATTTTGCCGTTCTTGCGACTAATTTTGAACATTACAGAACACGGCTTGAAAGTGCAGGCTTTAAATTTTTCCGAAGTGAAAAACTTTGGATGTTCTCAGAAAAGATATACCGGTTAACTGACGAAAAAAATAAACATTGTGATAAGAAGATACAAATAGATATTTTTGGGACAGACGGTTTGGTAATCGATATACCCACCAAATACTTTAGTAATCCGCTAATTTCTAAAAACATATTAAACGGAGAAGAAGTGCTTATAGCACAGCCTAAAATTTTGATTGCCATGAACTACCGGGCCTGGAAGAACAGGTGGTTCAACGGACGCGGAGATAGGGATACCGCCGACATAAAAACTTTGATTGATACTTACTATGGAAGTGTTTCGAATTTTGTGTCATCTGAAGAAGAGTTCGCAAAGCGATATGCCCAAAACTTGGGCTATGTGTTTGAAGAGCGACATCCGCTGAGAAATGCGGTTAGTATAGTTAGTTCTTGCATAATCCGGCCGATAAAAGATCTAATACTCTATGGCCCAACTTCCATTAAATAACTAATTCTTTAAACTTTTAAGTTTCAGTGCATTCCGCGCTTAATTCAAGTGAAAGCTTTAGGAAAGTTTCTTCTATTGAAGTTAAATAAGGAGTGCGTAGGTAGAAAACGCTGGCTTTAAGAGTTTTAATCTTTTTAATTTCCTCTTCCATCCTGCTTAAAACCAGAGGCAATTCTAGTTTTACGTCGGGGGTGTCAAATACTGAATACGCGTTTATAGAAGAGTCGCCGCCGAGATCTAAATAACTTAGTTGCATCCTTTGCTTTAGGTTTTGATAGAACTTAGTCGAAAACTGCTGTACTGTTTTATTTCCTCTTGCGGTTCGATCTATCTCTCTAACAGTGTAAAGAAAAGCGGAGTAAATGTCGTTTGCAATAGTTTCGTAAATTGCTCTAGTCGAATCGTATACCAATCTTTTCTCTCTCAACAGCAATTCGTCCAATAGGTTAGCGCGTCGCATTAGGTGAGTAAATGCTTCGTGCTTAAATCTATTAAAAACCTCTGCCCCCGCCAGGATTTGAACCTGGGATATTCGGTTTAGGAAACCGACGTTCTGTCCAAGCTAAACTACAGGAGCATTAATTACTATGGTTCTAGTACGCTAAATAAGTTTTACTCCGACTATCTACTTTTAAGAAATCTATAAATAGCGCTGAAATTAATAGAATATTATCGAATTTCGTATATGCTAGCAAATAACCCATTTATCAATATAACTTCTTCTGGGAATGAGAAAGTAATAAATAGAGTTAAGGAAAGGGTAGAACTTCAGGTTAGTCTAAACGATGCACTTTACCACGGTAAGCTAATTATATTGAAAGGACAGCAAGGAGTCGGTAAAAGCACCTTGATACACGCGATAATAAAGGACCTAAGTAGATCTAGTAATATAGATGTAGTAAAGGAAGAATTTACTCCCTCTATATACAATAAGCTTCGAACGTTAACGTTTAACCCCACGAAAAAGGCACTTATAGTATTGGATGATTTTAACAACATTGAACTTCTAGACAAAAATAGCCAGCTAAAAGTTCTAAACCTAATGGACGAACTAGCACAGAAGATGGCTATAATATTAATAGAGAGCCGAGATGAAGGTGTTGAGAAAGAATTCAAAAAACTAGGCAAGAATTTCGAAAAGCATGAACTACGTGGTCTTTCAGAAAGTGATCTTAAGCAGATTATAATCGACAGATTAAACATGGTAAGACCGATAGCTAGAAACAGCCTGGAACCTTTTACCGAAGAAGAATATGGTAAAATATTTAAAAGGTCGGGTGGAAATCCAAGAATTGCTCTTTTAATTTGTTCTGCGCTTTACGACCAGAAACAGCTGAAACTTGTATAAAAATTATATTAGCTTCTAAATTTTAATAATTCTATGAAATTGGAGATGCGTACTACAATAATAATGCTTCTAATATTCACGCTTAGTCTTATTGGCTCTCTGCTTTTTACGCTTGGCACTGTAAACTATTACAATCTATTAAACTCAAGTTATGGTGTTAAGGTTTCATACTTTCCGCCTTATTTAGAACTTTTATATATAGTCGTTAGTATACTTGTTTTTACTGGCATAGTGCTTTTACTGATAAAGCTACACTTAACTAAAATAATTACGATATTCTTTATTTTCGTTTCTGCTTTAGTATTATTGGAATTTTTTGACATACTCTTATCTCCACTTTTAAATCTACTCGGGACAAACATAATACTTATTTCTCTTGCCGCCTCCATTCTCCTGACGATTTATTACTTTGGATATGCAGATAACATGAGCAGAAACACAGTAAATGTAATTATATTTATCACGATAGGTGCTATAGTTTCTCTAGCTTTAGGCGCTATACCCTCCCTTATCTTGATAGGCGTGATAGGAATTTACGATTATATCGCAGTCTTCGTGACAAAGCACATGATAACTTTAGCGAATGGACTGACACAAGGATCCTTTTTAGCAGGAATAACGCTTGCCGCAAAGACTAGAATTAAAAGATTCGCGCTTCTCGGCGGTGGCGACATAGTTTTCCCTGCGATATTCATTAATGCTGTCGCCTTAAGCTATTCAACATTTGTGACTATTTCAGTCTTGATTGCAGCCGTACTCGGTCTTTCGTTAATCTTATTCTTCGGCAAAAAAGGAAAAGCTTATCCTGCAATGGCGGTTATAGCTCCGTTGCAAATATTGGCATTTGGAGTATGTCTTTTAATTAAGTTTATTTAATAAAATGGAAATAAAGGTAAAAAAAGA
>JASHWD010000023.1 GCA_030044235.1 Candidatus Parvarchaeota archaeon
CCAAAAGAAGAGAAATTCAGACTGATTGGAGATCCCGGAAAAGTCGACCTTTTAGTCGTCTGCTGGGGTGGGACAAGTAATGCTGTTATCGAAGCGCTAAATCCTAACATGGCGCTTTTGCAAGTAAAGCTAATAGATCCGCTACCTAAAGAAATCGCGGACCTCTTAAAGAAATCAAAGAAAGTGGTATGCATAGAGCAGAACATAAGCGGGCAGCTTAAGCAACACATAGCTTCGCGGACCGGCATTGTTATCGATAATCAGGTACTAAAGTACAATGGAAGACCTATGAGATATGACGAGGTCAGAGACGGCCTAACCCGAGTATTGAAAGGCGAAAAGAGGGTGATATTAAATGCTTACTAATGTAAACGACAAAAGTACTAATTCCGCATCAGTTCCACCTGTTACTATCGCTAGTCTTACATCAGATGAAATAAATGATTTCTGTCCAGGTTGTGGCGACTCAGGTATAGTTTTAGCCCTAAAGAACGCTATAGTTGCCGCAGGGTTAGATCCAAAGAAAACCGTAAGTGTCTCCGGCGTAGGCTGTTCTTCTAAGCTTCCCCACCTGGTGAATGTAAATGGCGTGCACACCCTACATGGAAGACCTATACCTTTCGCTGAAGGAATCAAATTAGCTAATCCTGAATTAAATGTTATAATAGACAGTGGAGATGGTGATACCTACGGCATAGGCGCGGGACATTTCGTAAGCGCAGGAAGAAGAAACGTGAATATAAAATTATTTGTACATAACAACGGAGTCTACGCTCTGACTAAAGGACAAGCAAGCCCAACTTTGCCGGAAGGAAGAAAAGTCAAAGGAATACCTGAACCAAATATAAATGGTGCGCTAAGTCCTCTAGCGATTGCGATACTTGCGGGTTATACATTCGTAGGCAGAACTCAGAGTTACAACCTAAAGGAACAGACAGACTTAATGGTGAAAGCCATAAAACATAAAGGCCTTGCACTTCTAGACATACAACAGGGCTGCCCAACTTATAATCCAGAGTTTACGAACGCTGCTTGGTTTTCTCAACATTTGCACCCATTGCCAAGTGATTATAATGGAATAGTCAGTAATCCAATGGACATGGATGAAGTAAACAAAAAGAAACTCCAGGCGATTAATATGCTTCTAAATGAAACTACGGAAAGTCTTAACACCGGAGTCTTCTTCCAATGGGAAAACTCTGATACTTTTGAAGATAGACTAATCAAAAGAGGAATAAAGCCGCCACTAACGCAAACTATTGCGGATGTTAATAACAAATCAACTGTAAATCTAGATCAAGTGTTCGAAGACCTTTCTGTATAAGAATATTTTACTTACAAAAGGCTTTTTTCGTACCTTTCTTTTCTATATTCTTCCAAGAAATTACAAAGAAGTTCATTCGGAGAATTCATTTCAATTGGATTATCAAAGTCAGTTATAAATATGCAGGGCATTCGTGGATAAAATATACCTCTTAATCCCATTTTTATTTCTCCGAGAATATATCTTTCCTTATACACTGATCTTATAGTTGTAGCACCTCGTTTTTCTACCTTATACACAAGTAACTGTTTCTGGCCGTCTGGTTGATCATTATCCTCGAGTTCATATGATAACTGAAATCCATTCGGGTTTTCGATTGGCAAAGTATCTTTTATTATTTTTCTTAAGACATCCACATCAACGGGATTCCGGAATGCGACAGCGTATCCTTTAAAGTAATTTTTGTTATTAACCACATAAACAACCATATCAACACCTTTTGGCATCGGTTTTTTCTTGTCCATAGAAAGCAATGTTTCTAGTATCTGATTTACCATTGGGTTATTTAGTAATCTATGGTTTTTATAAGTTTCGAAATGCCGTTCCACTAGTTTAAACAAACTTTATATTATTGGACAGTATCACAAACATATGACCGAAGGTACACCTACTATCTCCACTGGATTAGAAGGAATTTACATAGCCGAGACCAAAGTCTGCAAAATAGACGGAGTAGCAGGCAAACTCTGGTATAGAGGTTATCCAATAGAGGCTTTAGCTGCTAATTCCAGTTTTGAGGAAGTGGCTTATTTACTTCTCTATGGCTCGCTTCCGAAAAGAGCCGAACTTGATTCTTTTGTTACTGCACTCAAAAAAGAAAGAGACATCTCAGATAATATAAAAATGATAATAAAAAGTCTTGCACAAAAGGCGCACCCTATGGACGTACTTAGAACGGCTGTATCTGCGCTCTCATCTGAAGATCCAGAGCTAACAGATAGCTCTACAGAAGCTAATCTTAGAAAGGCCATACGACTTACAGCAAAGATCACAACTATCGTGGCCGCAATAGGAAGAATGCGCGCTGGAAAAGATTACATTAAGCCGGAAAATAATCTAAGCCATGCAGAGAACTTTATGTATATGCTTAGTGGTTCAAAACCAGATAAACAAACGGCAAAATTCATAGACCTTATGCTCATACTACACGCTGAACATGGCACAAACGCGTCTACATTTTCGACTATGGTAACTGGCTCTACACTTGCGGACTTATACTCAGCAATCACATCTGGAATCTGCGCTTTGAAGGGCCCTCTCCACGGGGGGGCAGATGAAGCCGCATTAAAAATGATGCGAGCGATCGGCGACCCAGATAATACCGAAACATATATAGAAGATGCGCTTGCCGGGAAGCAAAAGATAATGGGATTCGGGCACCGAGTATACAAGACTTATGACCCCCGGGCAAAAATATTGCGTTCGTGGTTCACAGACATAGGATCTAAATCATCAGGAGAAGTAAAAACACTTACTGAAATCGCCCTTAGAGCAGAGAAGATGATGATAGAGAGATTAGGAACATCGCATGGGATATGGCCAAATATAGATTTCTTTTCTGGACCACTTTATGTGTGGGCAGGCGTGCCGGCAGAGCTGTTCACGCCTATTTTCGCAGCTGCCAGAATAACGGGCTGGTCTGCACACATGCTTGAATACTGGCCTAATAACAAGCTTTTCAGACCTCTGGATTCTTACACAGGCCAACTAGACTTAAAATATGTAAACATAAACGATAGAAAATAATGGTTATTTTCATTGACGTATAATGCGCCACCATTGGTTTAAGACATAAATACGCTAAATTCAATATAAGGTATATGGCAAAGACGTCAAAGAAAAAGGCCGTAAAGTGCGATTGCAAATGTTGTGAACATCCCAACATGAAGTGTAATTGTAGTTGCGGTTGTTGTTGATTAACGCTAATATACTTTTAGCAGTTGATTTTCTTAGATGAGCGTTAGTTATAGGTTTATTAGAAAACTATTGATTTTATATATTCTTAACAGCCAAATAAACGTTTAAATTAGTTAAGCTTCTCAAATTGATTTATGCCGGATGAATGGACAACCGATTCAGCAAATCATAACTGCAGTCTGCTTGAAAAGATGCTACAAGAAGATGTTACAGAGGCACTAAGACAACTTAAAATTAGGTACTGCCCAGCAGAACACAGAAAATTTGATGAATACTTTTTCGCGACTTTTTATTATAATCTTATAAATGAGATGACAAAAAGGAAAGACCCACGATTATACGAAAACGTTAACAATTTTTATCTAAACAAAATGATTAGACGTATCCCAAACATCTTAGACAAGGCAAATGGCCTCAGAAGATCTACCGTTAGAACAAAAAGAGACTATCAAAATAATTATGAAGGTATAATGTGGTGGGAAAATGTTATGGAAATAAACAAATTTGGTATAAGGTCTGTTATAGTTGGAGCCCTAGCGAACTACTCAAAAGTTGAAGATTCTTTTAGTATACACATTGACCATTTGGAAATGGACAAAGACAAAATAGCCAGCAACCTTTTTCCGAGCAAGAGAATTCTTGTAGAAACCGAAGATGGAACGCGTGAGGTTTACTATACAAAACTTACTCCAGAAGGTTACAAATTGAGAAGCTTAGAGATTACAAGAGGAATGGAATTTCTAATGTTATTCCCTTATTTGACATAGACACCACATCAGTTATAAATTTATCAGAAAACTATTGATTCTATGAGATTTGAAGAGCTTAGTCAGTGTTTCTTAAGATTGGAGTCTACAACAAAAAGACTAGAAATGTTTGATATATTATCGGAAGCCTTCTCTAAAGCTGATAAAAAAGAAATTGCAAAGACTGTTTATCTCATGCAAGAGGAGCTTATGCCACCATTCTTCAACATTCAACTTGGAATCGCAGACAGGATGGTTGAAAAGGCCATCGCGGACTCTTACAAGGTGGAACTAGAAACTATAAAAACCTCAAATAAAAAATTAGGCGACCTGGGCGAAGTGGCAGAAAAATATGGTAAAAGGACCGAAAAGTCAAAGTTGACCGTATCAGAAGTGTACGACAAAATATTCAAACTTTCGCAGATATCCGGAGAAGGGAGCGTCGAAACGAAGATAAATTTTCTATCTGATTTGCTTAAGGAAGTTTCTCCGCTAGAAGCTAAATACATAATAAGATTTATTATGGGAAAACTTAGACTCGGCGTCGGCGAAGCCACTATAATGGAAGCCCTGTCTAAAGCAAAGACAAATGACAGAAAGTTCAAAGCTGAATTAGAACGGGCTTTCAACCTCTGCTCTGATCTTGGACACGTAGCCGAGGTATTTTATGATCAAGGCGAAGACGGAATTAAAAAATTTCAGATAGCTGTCATGAGACCGATAAGGCCTGCATTAGCCGAGCGACTTGGAAGTGCCGAGGAAATAATAAATAAACTTGGCAGATGCGCAGTAGACCAAAAATTTGACGGCTTCAGATCGCAGGTACATAAAAACGGTGACGATGTCAAGGTCTTCTCAAGAAACCTTGAGGACATAACTCATTTCATGCCGGAGATAGTCTCTGCGGTCAGAAAATTAAAACATAAGAGACTGATATTCGACAGCGAAGCGCTTACTTACGATGAGGACACAAACACATTATATCCATTTCAGATAACCATACAGCGAAAAAGGAAACACGGTATAGAAGAGATATCAGAGAGTTACCCGCTTCGGCTATTCGTATTTGACGTAATGCTTATCGACGATGAAAGCCTGATGAACAAGCCATACAAAGAAAGACGAGCAAGAATAGACGAGCTATTCAGAGACGGAGAAACTATCTCAAAGTCAAAAATAATAATAACCGAAGACCCGAACGAACTTACAAAGTTCTTTGAAGAGACAATAGGCTCCGGCTTGGAAGGAGTAGTAGCAAAGAAGCTCGACGGAGTATATTCGGCCGGCGCAAGGAACTTCAATTGGATAAAGATAAAAAGATCCTATAAATCCCAACTCAATGATACGATTGACATCGTGATATTGGGTTATTTCAAGGGGCGCGGGATGCGGGCGGATTTCGGGATAGGCGCGGTTCTAGGAGGCGTGTATAACAAAGCGAAAGATACTTTTGAGACCATAACAAAGGTCGGCTCTGGCTTTTCTGAGGAACAATTCAAAGACCTTAGGAAAATGCTTGACCAGATAAAAGTTCAGCATAAACCGGCAAGGGTGGATTCTATAATGACACCGGACGTATGGGTAGACCCTAAATATGTGATAACGGTAAAAGCTGATGAGATAACCAGAAGTCCTACGCATACTTGTGACATGAAAAACGGGGTGGGGTATGCACTTAGGTTCCCAAGAGCTGTTACGTTCATAAGGAAAGACAAGAACGCAGAAGATGCAAATACGTCTAAAGAGATAGTAGAAATGTTTAATAACCAGAAGAAAGTTGAATTAAAATAATATGTTGCTTTACGAAGGAAAAGACTCTTTTTT
>JASHWD010000024.1 GCA_030044235.1 Candidatus Parvarchaeota archaeon
GCAAGCTATATGACCGGTTTGAATCCGGTTGAATACTTCCTACACTCAGCTAGTAGCAGAGAAGGTTTAATGGACAACGTTATACGTACTCCTATATCCGGGTACATGCAAAGAAGATTGTCGTCAGCGCTTCAGGACCTTAAAGTAAGCAACGACTTATCGGTAAGACTGGGCAAAAAGATAATACAATTCTTATACGGTGAAGATGGCTTAGACGTTTCTGCAAGCGACAAGGGGGATCTTAAGATATAAAAAATATGGAAATACCAGAAAGATATATTAAAGCCTATAAGGCAAAATACGGAGAGAAAGCAGATCTAGAGGAACTTAAGAAAATATACGAGCACTCTCTTATAACGCCAGGTGAAGATGTAGGCGTAATCGCTGCACAAAGCATAGGAGAAGCAAGTACGCAGCTTACACTTAGAACTAAGCACTCCGCCGGTCTTACAGTAATAAACACAACCGCAGGTCTTCCACGCTTAGTAGAGATTTTCGATGCGAAGAAAGAGATATCTACGCCTGTTATGGATATATTCCTCAAAGAAGAATACGCAAAGTCTAGGCAGAAACTAACAGAATTTGGCGACAGACTAATAGAAATAAAAGTTGGCGATTTGGTATCTTCTTACGATGTTTCTATAAGAAAGAAGTCGATAGAATTTTTATTCGACAGGGATGCTTTAAAGGCCTATGGTCTTACGCTAAGGGACATATCTAGCAAGATTTCAAAGTTTAAATTAAATTCGCACATAGAAGACGATAAACTAGTAGTTACAGATAAATCAGCCGAGAGCGTGAAGAAACTTATAAAACTTAGAAATAAATTAACCGAAGTAACACTATCTGGCGTGCAAAATATCAGCAGGGCTATAGTAAACCAAGACAAGGAAGGAAATTTCTGGATAAAAACCATAGGCACAAACTTAGAAGAGGTTCTAAAATTTGATGAAGTTGATCAGAGCAGAACAATTTCAAACGACGTTATAGAGGTTTCAAAGGTCTTAGGCGTAGAGGCAGCCAGAAATTTAATAGTCGAAGAAGTTTATAATACCCTTCAAAACGTAGGCCTTACGGTAGACTTGAGACACATCTTCCTTATCGCAGATGCGATGTGTCTTGATGGAACCGTCAGAGGAATTGGAAGATACGGTTTGAGCGGAGAAACAGAATCGGTTTTTGCAAGAGCAGCGTTCGAAATACCTCTTAAACACTTGGTAGAAGCAAGCCTTTATCATGAAACAGATGAGTTTAATTACGTAGCAAACAATGTAATGTCTAACCAGGTGATACCAATAGGTACTGGCGCAGTAAAATTAGTTGTAAAAGAAGAAAATGGAAGCGAAGATAAAGGAGAAACTGAAAGAAAAGATAAAGAGTAAAGCGATTTCTATAGGTATTAATTCTACTATAAGGGCCGCAAAGAAAGACGAGCTAGACTTTATCGTTTATTCTTCAAACACAAGCGAGGACATGCTTAAGGCAATCTCAGATTTAAAAATAAAAACATTTGAATATGAAGGAGACAGCGAAGCGCTTTCAATTGCTTGCGGTAAATCATTTAACATTTCTGTGTTAGGTATAAAGAAGTAGATTATGAATATAAAACTAGATAGTGATACAATTTCTTCGATGAACGTTTTTTCTGATGTAACCACCATTGTTCCACGCGATTGCCTTACTAACGGTGACAAGATAATATTTGTAGTAAATCAGGGCCAGGCCGGTATAGCCATAGGCAAGGATGGGATGAAAATAAAAATGCTTCATGAGATGTTAAAAAAGGAAATTCTAGTTGTCGAATATTCTGACGATCCGGTTAAACTTTTAGAGAATATAATCCGCCCGAATAAATTAATATCAGGATATGTCGCTAATGGTCAGGATTCCGAAAAGAAGATAGAGGCATCCATAAATGGAAAACCAAATTACGCTAAGATAAAATTGGCAAAATTACTAATGCAAAGGTATTTTAATATAATGAACATAAATATAAGATAAAATAATATGGGTAACAAAACAAGAGGTTTATTTAATGGACGCGTCCTTTTGATGCGCAAAGATAGGGTTAAATTTAGCAAGAATAGGAGCCGTTCACACTTTCTTAATACTTGGAGAAAATACGATCCATTGGAAGGAGCACCACAAGCTAGAGGAATAGTTCTGGAAAAAGTCGAGATAACTCCAAAAAAACCATCTTCCGGTAAAAGAAAATCTTGCAAAGTACAGCTTACAAAGAATGGAAAGGTAATAACCGCTTATATTCCATTCAGTAAAGGAATATCTTTTGTTGATGAGCACAATGATGTTATAGTAGAAAGGATAGGTGGGGCGCAGAAGGGTGCTAGAGGAGACCTTCCAGGTGTAAAATTTAGAATAAATACTGTAAACGGCATATCTTTGAAAGAGCTAGTAAAGGGAAGAAAGCAGAAACCGGTTAGATAAATATGGAAGAAGCTAAAAATTTGGAAGAGAAACCAACAGTCGTAGAAGAAAAACCGAAGGTTAAAGAGGCTAAAGAAGAGGTTTCTGATTACAAGCTTTTTAATAAGTACGATTTTAATGTCGAAGTTAAAGATTTAGGGCTTAGGGGCGTAATATCGGTTAAACCTATAATAATGCCAAAAAGTTCTGGTAGACTGTCTCAACAGAGACTTGCAAGGTCGAAGGTAGACATAGTCGAAAGATTGATTACTCACCTTATGGTGCCGGGACACAAAGGTAAAAAGCACCTTAGAACTTCTAAGATGTCTTCTGGTAGATTTTATACCGGTTTCAATATCGTTAACGGCGCATTTAATAGGATAAGTAAAGAAGGTAAAAATCCAATCGAGGTACTTGTAAGAGCAGTAGAAAACTCCGCTCCGAGAGAGGAAGTAATGTCTCTTCTTATAGCGGGTCAAAGAATCGCAAAGCAGGTTGACACCTCGCCTATGAGAAGACTTGATTTATCATTGAGATGGATATCAGAAGGCACATTCCAGCTTTCATTTTCAGGCAAGAAAGCAAAAGACGCTCTTTACGAAGTTTTAATGGGCGCGTATAATAGATCTGATGCATCTTTCCCGATATCGAAGAAGATAGACACAGAAAGACAGGCCGCGTCAAGCCGATAGTCAATAGGAAAGTTTTTCTATATCAAGCAGATACTTGCTGTAGTCTTTATTAAACTTATTCGGCTTCTTACCGGTTTCTATAAAAGAAACAATCTGTTTTATAGTCAGGTTTAAATTTTTGGTATTTTCTATCTGTATAACATTTTTATGCAGTTCAGTCGCTTCTATGTAGGTGCCATCTAAA
>JASHWD010000025.1 GCA_030044235.1 Candidatus Parvarchaeota archaeon
AAAAATCGGCACGTTTAACGTTATAAGCCCGCCTATTATGAAAACGATAAGCCATGAACCTATTTCAGAAAGCAAAGGCGAAAAATGTGCGGACAAAAAATTATAGAAGAAATCGTATATCATGTTAGTATCCCAAAAATCATCTGTCTATCTCTCCGGGTACAGGGTCAAGGCTTCCCAGTATTGCGACTAGGTCGGCTACCTTGCTTCCAACGAAAAGTTCTTTTACTGCCTGGATCGTATAAAACGAAGGCGCCCTTATTTTTAGTCTGTAAGGTTTTTGATCGTCGTTTGTGACCATGTACATCGCAGCCTCTCCACGCGGAGTTTCTTGTCTTACAAGAGTGTATTTTGGTGGAATTTTGAATATCCACGGCACTTTTACTTTTACTTCTCCGGCTGGCATGTCTTTCATTATTTGTCGAATTATTTTTATTGACTCTAAGATTTCGTTTACCCTAACCATAAACCTAGCATAACAATCCCCTGCGGTTTCGGTTATTACATCAAAGTCAACTTTATCGTAGGCAAGGTATGGATCATCTTTGCGAATGTCCCTTTTTACTCCCGAAGCTCTTATGTTAGGACCGGTAATCCCGTATTTTACTATTTGTTCCTTGCTTATCACTCCTACTCCAACAGTTCGCATTTTGAAAAGGCCGTTTTCATATGATAATGCTTTGTATTCGTTTTTTACTTTACTTTCAATAATATTTAGAGTCGACAACAATTTCTCAGAGAATCCATCAGGTAAATCGTAGTAAAGTCCTCCTATAGAAACATACATAGGTGCAAGCCGCCCGCCGCTAACTTCTTCGGTCAAGTCCATCAAAAGTTCTCGCTCCCTAAATCCCCACATAAACAAAGTAGTATTACCGAGGTCTTCACCCACATGAGCAAGGAAAAGTAGATGACTCATCATTCTCTGCATCTCGCACATAAGTGTCCTTATGTAGATTGCTCGCGGTGGCACAGTTACGCCGAGAGCATTTTCTACAGTCGTCGCATAGAGTACCTCCCAATTTAGGGCGGATATGTAGTCAAGCTTGTCGGCTATAGGCATGAAGCTATTAAAATATTTCATCTCCGCCATCTTCTCTACACCGCGATGCACGAAGCCTATCTCAGGTTCAACCTTTTTCATCGTATCTTGGTCTATTTCTACCACAAATTTTAAGACCCCGTGTGTAGAAGGGTGCACCGGCCCTATGTTTATCGTTATCTTGTTCCTGTTTTCATTTTCCATTTTAGAATTTTAGATCTAGACCTGTCCAGTTCCTTACTTCGTCCGTGACTTCAAAGTCCTTCCTAAGCGGTCTGCCAGGCCAATCCTCCGGCAAAAGCACCCGCCTGAGGTCTTTATGGCCCTTAAAGTTTATCCCGAACATATCGTAAGCTTCTCTTTCCTCCCAATCAGCCGATTCGAGCAAATTAGAGATCGAGTCAACACTAGGATTATCATGTTCAATTTCGACGCGAAGTGTGAGCATGTCATTCTTAGAATAGCTTGCGAATACGTAATTCATCTCGAAGACTTTAGGCGGCCTATCCACTACCATTAGCATAAAAAGAATATCAAAATGATTTTTTATCTCGCTTACAATGGTCTTTAGTTTCGTTTTATCGCTAAGCAAGACTATAGTTTCGTTCTTGTTTGTGCTAACGACGTCGCTTAGAAGCGTCGGAAACCTACCCTTTATTGTGTCCGAAGATTCCATCTTGGTACCTTTTTATCTTGTTCTCTTTTATCAATTTCTGTAGGACCAGCACGGCATCCATAAACATTTCCGGTCTTGGTGGGCAGCCCGGTATGTAAACGTCAACTGGCATTATCCTATCTATTCCTTCTATGCTGTTGTAACTGTCATGGAAAAGACCACCGCTAATATTGCAGGCGCCTACCGCAATTACATATTTTGGCGAGGCCATCTGTTCATAGGCATTCAAAAGTCTTCGGGCCATTTTTTTTGATATAGTTCCGCTGCACAAGACAAGATCCGCCTGTCTTGGTGAGTCGCCTACGAAAAGAGTACCTGTCCTATCCGCATCGATCTTCGTAGCGCCAAATGGAATCATTTCCATCGCGCAACACTTCGTGCCGAACGTTAATGGCCAGAGAGAACGGCTTCTTCCCCAGTTCATTACGCTTTGTATGAAATTCTCCGACTTCATGAATATTATTTCTCCTAAACCGGGATAAGAAAAGTCGTTCGCACCAATTTCTTCTGTCATAACTATTGTATAACCTCTTTAGAACGGTCTATTACGTATCTAACCAGAAGGACCATGTAAACAAGACCTATTCCGACGCCAATGAAAACGGCAACCCCAAGTTGCTGTGCACTCTGACCCCATAAGAAAAGAAAGACGAGAAGCGCTTCAATTATTACAAATACTATGGCGTAAAGATAGTACTGAAAGCCGACAAGTCTTGAGCCAGCAAAAGGTCTTTCAGCAGATTCTACAGGGGCCATTCCCATACCGGTCGGCTTTATCTTAGGGCTTAAAAAATCCTCTAAGTAAACAAGGGAAAGCAGCGCAATGCCGCTAAGCACCAAAAATACGAACAGAACTATAAAGTTATTTATGGCCATATTAAGGTATCATAATCATAGAATTAAAACTTAACCCAGACAGATCGATAAAGGTTAAATATTATCTACAATCTCAGTATTCAAATGTCTAATAAACTTGATTTAGTGGTAGTAAGCGGAACCGCCACAAAAGAAGAACAAAAAATCATAGAGAATTTTAAAAAAGAAGATCACGTCGAATATCAGCACGCTATAAAATCAAAAGGTAAGAAGAGAGCCAGGGTATGTTTAGAGACTATATTAGATAACTATCCCAGTTTTCAGTCAAGCCGGTTTGGAAAACCATTACTAGATGTCGCAAAAGGCTACCGAAACAGTCTCCAGAGAGAATACTTCGATGAAGTAAAACTTGAACTTAAAAAAGGGTGGAAGATACGAAGTGTTTTGATGGGCGGCTATAACCGTTTATATTACCCGTCTCAGATCAAAGCTGGGGACCTATGTTTTACCGGAGGTTACGGAATATTATTGCCAAAAGGCCGCAAGTTTAACAAGTTAATCGCAGATTTGTCATATGGGGACGAAATTACAAACTTAGATGAACTTCGATTACAGCTAGATTATATCCACAAGAAGTTAAGACACTACCTTCGTACTTTTACAACTAAATACAGAAACGAGTTTTTTATGGCAGCGCCCGTGTTCACAAAATATCAAGGAAGAGTAATGCAATTGGAGGATTTTGTATCTGGCGACTTACCGGCCGTATGCTTTGAAAAGGCGCTCTCATTGGCTATAGTCCTGTCAGCGGATCCGACCCTTAAGCGTCTTAAAATAAAATCTTATCTGACTATAGGGTACATGCTCGCAAAAGATGAACATAACGAAGGATGGTCAAGACAAGCTTCGGCCAATCATGCATGGGTTAGGTTGGACGTTCCGGCTTCAGCGAAGGAATTTGGTCTAAAAGCCGGAAGCTATGTATTGGATCCTTCTGGTAATGAGCTTTATTCCTTTAGCACAGGGACGAGGTATAAATCTAAAAAGTATATACCGTTCAAAAAAGAAAATTTACGAAATAGTCTGTACATTACATTGTATAGGCCAAGAAATACGCCTTCAAAATACCGGTAATAATACAGGTTTATATTTTGAAGGAACGATTAAATTAAATGAAAAGACTTTTGTCCATACCGATGGCATTAGGTTGCCTTTTCCTATTGCTAATAGCATTCAATTCGGTAAACGCCGTTTCTGTAGGAGCATCGTTTAGAGTCATGAACAGCACGCTAGGCATAAACCAGAATCTTTTCTTTAACATTTCCGCTACTGGATTTCAGCAAAACGTCACTTATGACATATATCTAAATAATGCCTCGGTTACTACCGGCTTAATCCCTGCGAATTCGGTGGGCTATCAGATAGTCAAATACAACGTAACAAATACGCTAACAGGCAACTACAACGCAAGTATAAAGTTTTCCACCCTTTCTTCGCGCATACCGATATATTCAAACATTACGACCCATATACGCCCACACGCAGCTTTTGATTTTCCCGATTATTCAAATCGTACATTCATAGTTAATAATTCTGCTAGATTATCGCTCTTAGTATCAGATATCGGCAATACTCCTCTTGCCTTTAGTTGGTCTTTGCCAGCCCCGACAGGAGTGTACTTCAGGCTGACTAACTACACAGAAATTTTTTCTTTGGTACCAAGTCAGACTCTTGACATGCCAATTAACATGACACTCAAAGGCAATTTTAGTAAAGTGCTTAATTTTTCCTTTGTAGCGGTCTATAGCAATATTACAATAAGGGATAATTATATCACCACGTTATTTACTCCTGTAATAAACCTTACATTCTTAGGTAATAGTGTTGCTACCCACACCGGCGCACCGGATGTGTATTCTGTAGATGTAGAGAACGGTGATAACCTTCCAGTAAATGTAACGTTCGAGTTCCTTTTGGATCTAAGCAGTTACAACGGTGCGAATACATTTTATCTGAATAAATCTTATCTTTTATCTCCAAGCACTACAAAAGTTCAGATAGATATACCAAATAGCAGTCAACTTTTAGAAGTAAACGTTTTCTATGTCGGTCAAGATGACAAACTAGTGAGTGAGCAGATATTCGATCAGCCACTACCTAATCCAAGTGCCCTGTCAAATCTTCTTGCGGACATAGCATATGTGGTGATACTTGGCGGAGCCATAGTTGTATTAGCTTACTTGCATTATCGACACAGTAAGAACAAAAAGCCATAGATATGCAGACTGAAACTAAAGACCACAAGACCGAGTCGTCTTCGACAATTGCCAAAAGTGAAAACCGTAAAGAGGCCGAACAGTTCGTTTATCTTCTTATCTTTGTCGCAGTTCTTTTTGGTCTTACTTTGGTAGATGCATATCAGCCAAATTATACGGTTTACGCAATTTGCATACTAGCAGTTGCTTTAGTGATATTCTTTGTAAAAAGATTAGTTGCAAGTAGATACGAAGTAGATCTCGAAAATAAACTTTGGATAAGCGGTTTAATCTTCTCTGGGGTAGCTACGCTATTTATATCAGCTTTTGGAGTCCCATTCGTTGCGCCTATCCTCAATACAACTGATTACGTTCGCTCAAAGACATTGCGGGGCTTAAAAAGGGGGGAGGTTACAGTGAAGGAAAAGTGGCATATAGCTATTTTCTCTTCCGTGTTGTTCCTTCTTATAGCAATGGCGTTCCTTTATCTAAGTTCAAAATATTCTTCGCAGCCACTTTTTGTCGGCGGAGCATTTCTTGTGACTTATACTTTCATCAATTTAGTACCTTACCACAAATTTGATGGGGCTTTCCTAGCTTATCACAATGCGATACTCTCTATAGTTTTTCTTTTACTTGCATTTTTTACTATGGTTACAGTCTATATAAATTTCACATCCGGTCTCTTTATGACGGTAGTATTCATTCTTTTCAGCCTTGTAACATACCGGCTTAAACTCTGGTGAGAAATACATTTCAAAAGACTTATATACTACCCTAAATCTATTAACCTTCTATGACTCAAAAAGGTAGCTCAATATTAGAAGATTCACTTAATGATGCAAAGAACGCGGTTTCGCGAATCTTGATGAAAGGCTACGCAACAGATATACACTCTGTAAGAACAACTTTTAGAGATACGCTTTACAGAACAATGGAAAGAAGACTTTTTACTGAGAACCTATCTTATACCGAAATGCGTAAATATCTTGATAAAGACATCGTAACAAAAGTAAGCTCCCAATCAAGATATTCAGCCTATCTAAGTCTTTTTAGAATTAATTTGGCAGTCGGAACCAACGAAGTCATACAAAAAGTAGCGGAGAGGCAAGGCGCTCTAGATTGCTAAGCTAATCTTATAAAATAAAAAATTCCATGAAATCGGTTATAATTAATTGTGATCCGGGGATTGACGACGCGCTTGCGATAATGTTAGCAGTTCAGTCAAAGAGCTTAAACATCGTAGGCATAACTACAACGTTTGGTAACGTAGCAGTAAATCAAGTAACTTCCAATGCCCTGGGAATAATAGATTATTTGGGCGCAGACATCCCTGTAGCTGAAGGTTCTTCGAACCCATTAAAGGGAAAACGTATAAACAGCGAGTATGTACATGGTAAGAACGGTCTTGCAAATATAGAACTGCAACACCATTCTAAGCCGTCTGAGAAGGACGCAGTTGACTTTATTATAGACAACGTTGAGTCTGGCAAAGCAGACACGATAATAAATACCGGGCCTCTTACAAATTTATTTAGCGCATTTAAAAAAAGCCCAGAAACGATGCACAAGCTCAAATTGCTTATAATGATGGGCGGCGCCATAGTAGAACCTGGCAGCATAACCCGCGTTGCTGAATTTAATTTCTTCTGCGACCCGTATGCTGCAGATTTTATATTGCATACTCCAGTAAGAAAGACCATGATCCCGAGGGACGTCACTCAGCACACATTGCTGTTGCCAGGCGACCTATCGAGATTTTCAAAGAGTAAATCTGCAGAGTTAGCCGTAAAACTAATAGAGTTTTACCAAAAGTTCTACATAAATGATTTGGGGATGCTAGGCAACCCGCTGCCAGATGCGCTTACGGTAGGCTATGCGATAAAACCAGAGCTTTTCCAAATGAGAGAGATGGATATAGTAGTAGAAACCGAAGGAACTCAGACTTATGGAATGTCCGTAGCGGAACGCAGGGGGGGAGTACACGAAAGAAAAGCAGTACCGAACGTAAACGTTGCACTAAAAACTAAGTCAAAAGACTTTATAGACTATTTTATAAAAACACTGTCATTATAATTAGATGGGGAAAAAGATTTTATCCGAAGACAAACTGGAAATCGTCGGCGGTTCTTTTACAACAGAAGAACAATCTTTTTTAGAAAAGTATTTGCATAAAGACGGAGATCCAAAAAATGATACAAAAGAAGCAGGAGAAAAGGTTAAAGAAATTTCTGAAAAAGTAAGCAAAAAATATACTTCTTTATTAAAAGACTTAGACGAAATACTTAGTGATTCCGATGAAAACTATGAAAAAGTGAACTTTTCTGCAGGAGATATTAGATACGGAGATTTATGCCGTAATTCTACATATCGAGTTTTGATTCCGCAAGATGACATAATGAAAAGATTACTGAGTAAAGAGATAGAAGAAAATAAGGAAAAGAATCCGGTAGCAAGAATTTTGGGTTATGTTTCTTCGGTTTATAATAGACTGCCTCATCTATTCGATGAAGTAGAAAGCGAATTTTATGAACTTATGGATAAAGCTTGGGGTGAACTTTATGATAATAAGATTATAAAGCTAGATGAAGTTCTAAAAGGTAAATTACCCTCAGTATGTTTTGAACAGGCCTTGGTTCTTAACTATCTAATTTTAAATGATCCAGAAATAAAACGCTTGGGCGGAAAAAGCACAATAGGGAATGGCTTTCTTTTAGAGGATAAAGATGATTTTGGTGAACATGCTTGGGTTACGCTTACATTTCCAAAAACGTATCCTGAAGAGAAAATAATGTCCAAAATTTATATTCTAGATGCCTCAAGAAACCTAGTTTTCGAGTATGAGCCATCAGATAGCTCTACAGCTTTGAGGTATGTTCAACCGAGCGACGAAAAGCTCTTAGAAGACGGTTATTTTATACTCCGGCCAAGAGCGTAAGCGAAATCATAAGGTTTTTGATACCCGCCACAATAACTCAAAATATATTTTGAAGTTCCTATTGATTTCTTTATTATCCAGTATGATTGTTATTGGGTGCCGCCCCCAAATAACCAAAGCCGATTTTTCTCCGTATATATTTATTGTCATACCGGAATTGTAGATTGTAGGTAAAATCTTTATTTTTGTAAATGGTCTTTTTTTATAGAAATCAATCCATTCTTTGTTTTTTTCTGATAGTAGTACGCGTTTATTTATTCCACTTTTAATACGTTTTTCGTCCCAATCTCTTATAGCATCTCCTAATCCACTGTCTGTAGAGGAAACTCCAAGCACCAGATGTTCATCGCCCTTTTTCAGTGAGGCTAAAACATCCCTAAATAACATTCTTATGCCATTATTCCCTTCGAATATTCTTAGTTTTTGTGCGGGCCCAAAAGAATTGCTTATATCAGAAAACATGGATATTGAGTTTTCAAAGTCTTTATACCTCTCGTTTAAGATTTCTTTTATTGTAGATGGGTCCGTTGCGAAGAAGCGTTTTCTTTTCCCCTGAAGATTATAAGAAACAAATCCTTTGTTCTGAAGCTTTTGCAAAGAATTGTACGCTACAGACGAATGCATGTCGCTCTCTCTTATTATATCGCTTATGGTCGCGCCGCCCGTTCTAAGAAGTGCCAGATAAACCTTTGATTCCGATCTAGTTAAGCCGATGTTTTCTAGGACCTCATTCATTTTCATCTCCTTTTTAGGAGAAATTATATTAAATACTTTAATTTTCACATTAGTATATGTCAAAAGGAAACTTTCAAAATCTAAAAAAGCGTAGCAAAACCGCTTTAGTATCAGTTTCTGATAAGTCTGGACTGTTGTCCCTCGCGAAAGGATTGCGTAAATTAGGGTTTTCTTTTATCGCATCAGGGAGAAACGCAGATTATCTCAAAGAACACGGTATACCTGCTCTAAAAACTTCAAGATTTACCGGCTGGCCCCCAATAATGAACCCGCAGGGAGTAAAGACCATACATCCTAAGATATACGGAGGAATATTCGTAAACTTAAACAAAGGAGACCACGTAGCGGACATGAAGAAATATGGAATAATTCCATTCGACTTAGTCATATGCAATTTCTATCCCTTCGAAAGAACAATAGCGCGTAAGAAATTTATGCATAAAGATGCCATAAGAAATTTGGATATAGGCGGACCATCTATGGTGAGGGCCGCAGCGAAACATTACGCCCAGAGAACCACCATCGTCGATCCAAAAGATTATCACAAAGTTTTATCTGAACTGCGTAAGACTGGGGAAGTTTGTATAAATACGCGCAAATCACTTTCAATAAAGGCGTTTAAACGTTGCATAGAATACGATAAGGCAATAGTAAATTACCTTGAAACCTCTAAAAATGGAATGCAAGACCTGTCTTAATTCCGATATAAATCCAAATGTCTCCATATCCCAAAATGGTTTATGTAATATTTGTGAACTTTACAAAAATAATTTTAATCCTAGAAAGCTGGAAGCAGAAAGGAACTTTTTTACGTCGTTCTCTAAGAGAAATGGTAAATATAACGTACTGGTAGGAATATCAGGCGGTAAAGACAGCAGCGCAATGTTGTATACTATAAAGGAATTAGGTTTTAAGCCACTAGCCTTCACCTTTGATATTGGATATTATCCTAAGCACGAATTCGTGCGCGCAAGAAGTGTAGCAAATAAATTAGGAGTGGACCACGTTGTCATAGATATACGTAAATATCTAAAAACTAACGATATTCTTGCATACAAAAGAACCGCGGAACTGTACTCAAATAGGCCTTCGCAGAAACTAAAAGAAGAATTTAGAAGAGTATACAAAGAAGAGCGTAAATATTATTCCGTAAAAAGTAATAGTTCGTTACCCGTTGTAAGAACATGCCAATTGTGTAGGCGCGCTGTAATAAGAGGATACTATTCGGAAGCCAAAAAAACGGGGGTATACCTGGTTGC
>JASHWD010000004.1 GCA_030044235.1 Candidatus Parvarchaeota archaeon
GCTCTTAGGCGGATGATGGAAGAATATAGTGCCACATGCAGATTCGTATTTAGCGTAAATTACCAAAGTAACATAATTGAGCCGCTTCAATCTAGATGCGCGATTCTAAGATTTCAACCATTATCAAAAAGCGATGTTTACGAATTTATAGATCGTGTCTCAAAAAACGAAGGACTTACAATTGAAAAGGAAGCAAAGGAAGCACTGGAATATGTTTCAAAGGGCGACCTGAGGGCGCTCACAAATGTAATGCAATCTCTTTCCAATATCTCAAAGAAAATAACAAGCGCGGCAGTATATGCAAATGCAGGCATTCTAGATAGCGGTAAAATAAAGCAGGGTCTAAAACTCGCCATTAGTGGCGACTACATTAAATCAAGAGAAGTATTTGAGAGCATTTTAGATTCAGGAATAAATATGAAAGAAGTGCTATCCGAGATCTTTGATATTTTATCAAGTTCAGACGACTTAGTCGAAAAGAAAGCGAAGAATTATGTAATAGAGAAGTTGGCAGAAACCGATTATAGGATAGTGGAAGGAGCGACCCCATATATACAGTTTCAATCTTTCCTCGCGTTTCTTTCTTCTCTCAAAGGTTAGCATGTTAAAAGAACCGGAGCTAAGATTAGAAGACTTTATAGAGAATTATCCTGGAAAGATACGTGGAAATTTCACTTCACTTTTTGAGAATGGAGCAAACAAGTTCATCTTTGACGGGCCTTCCGGTGCCGGAAAAAGTTTTCTAGCGAAGGCTTTCGCGAAGGCAAATAAAATGACATTAGAAACGATAAACCTTTACATGCTTGACAATGTAGACGATTCAGACAAGGCATCGTTGGTATTAAATATAATATATAATTCTGCCAAGTCAAACTCTCTTTTTGATCAGGGCAAGAAGTTACTTTTTATAGAAGACATAGACAAGCTATTATCCGTCGACCCAGGAATCCTTAAAAAACTTAGAGAAATAAACGGCACGGTAATAATATTTGAGTCGAGAAACGGAGAAGTTTTTCGCGCTAAAAATAAACCTTATGTTAATGGGTACGAGATAGTGCGGTTTTACAAGCTAAATGATAGGAGTCTTAAGGCATTTGCTTATAGAGTTCTTTCGCTTAACAAGAAACAGTTACCAGAAGAGACTATAACTAAAATAGTTAAAAATGCTAGGGGGAACCTTTCGAGCGTTTTTACCGATATAAATTTGGCTGTTACATTAGGAAAAGATTCTTACATCTCTCCAAGAAATTCAGAAGATTCTATCTTTGAACAGCTAAATTCTGTCTTTTCTGGCAATGTTGGAGGAATTAATTCTCATTTCTATTCTGATATGGAAGCCAAGAATTTTGAGATATGGATTGCAGATAAGGCCCCGATGATATTTTATAGACAGGACCTTTACAGCGTTTTTGACATGCTTGGATTCTCTGATATTTTGCTGAGAAAGATAAAGAAACAGAATTGGGCGTTGCTAAAATACGTACAATCCATACTTTTCTTTGGTGTAGGTTCTATATCCGAGAATAAGGCTGTAAGCATAACTTATTATGCTCCAAATTGGAATCGGTATTACGCTTCCCAGACCATTCAATAAAAGTATTAATAGGGTGACTATTCTCTACCTGTAAATATATGCACGTCGGCGGATACAAGACAGATAAACGCAAATACCTGGAACAGTGCTTATCACTTGTCGGCTTAAAGCAGCCAAGAGACTACAGAGTCCACGAAAGTCAGAAATATGGGGAAAACGGACGTTTTTTAACGCTGTCATACCAAAGAACCAGCCGGATGTACGAACTTGGGGATAGGTTGATGGAAGTAGCTATAAATAAAAAAGTGGACGAGCTGGTAGAAAAACTTAAAAACGCCGGCGTATACTGGAAAAGATGCGGCACAGTAACGGGATACTGTTCTATACAGAAAAGCGATTACCATCTAGAAGCCGAAGGGCTAAGAGCCGCTAGAATACACGCTATCATAGGCAAACATGCGCCACAAATATATGCCATGCTTTCGTGCGAAGGGAACAATCAAGGTTATATGATGGAAACAATGTGCGGACTTAATTTTAGCTATATACTTAATGCAAAACCGGTAGATGGCGAACTTGTAATAACTGAAGATAGGTCCCCTTCTCACACAAAACTCCGTTTTAGCAAACCGGAGTTGAGAGAAATAAAAAGACAAATAAACGAAGAAATATCTAAACCGCTTACACTTAATTCACAGGTACATGGCGACATGCAACAGCATAATTTCATTGTCGAAACACGTACTCTTAATGTAGTACTACTTGACCCTTGGTATGAACAGGCCGGCGTGGTAAGTGATGAGAGAGCGGTGGAAGGAATAAACAAAAAGCTAGACGATCTTATAAACGCTTTATAGCGCGCACATTATTAGCACGTTTTATGCGCATATCCATACATTCTCTAGTTATGTATGGCGCGACTTCACCAGCTTTATGAGAACTTATATTTTTTAGCACAAATCCCTCCGGTAAAAGTTTTTTAATGTGATTTTCCTCTCTCGATACTGCTGAATCATAATCCTTCTTAGTATCTAAGAAGGTGTATAAGTGTATGACACCCCCATCTTTTATCACTCTAAGCGCAGCGTTCAAAAAATCCGTCGCCGCAAGTGGGAAATTCATTATTATTCTGTCGAATGTTTTGTTTAAGCCTTTAACGGTTTTTTTAGAGTCCCCGCAGAAGACTTTGACATTTTTTATTTTGTTTAGATTTAAATTCTCTTTCAATAAGGATATAGCATTTTTGTTAATATCTATAGCGTATACCTCTCTAGCCTTTTTAGCTATGGGTATCGTGTATGGCCCAACGCCACAGAACATATCCAATACGCTTTCCTTTGGTTCTATTAAATTCGATACGCGGGCCCTTTCTGAGCATAGCCTCGGCGTGAAAAATACTTTTTTTACATCGACATAAAAAGAGCAGCCATTTTCTTTATGGATAACCAAATGATTTTTACTGCCGGCAACCCAAATTAACTTTTGGACCCTTTCTACACCCCCTATTTTACCAACCTTTCGGAAAACTCCATCGATGTTTTTATTTTTTAGCATTATATTTTTAGCTAGAAGTTTTATTTGAGCCGGCTTAAGTTTTTTAGACGGCTTGATTATAGCCACGCTTCCAATCGCGTCGAATCCGCTGCGTGATTCTTCTAAATTATTATAAGTCTTTTCGTTTTTTGTAGAAGTTTTTACCATGTACTAAATTTACTCATCTATAGTATATTGATTGATGGTTTTCCAGGTAGAGATTTATCTCCGGCTGCAGATCTTTGTATATTTATCTCACATTTGAAAGTTCTTTTAAGATAATCCCTCGACTGCAAGAAAATATTATTTTCTAATTCCTCTTCTAATTGCATTTCTGGCAATTTATTTGGATTTTTTAATAATTTGTCAAGCAGTTTACTGTTAATTCGCAAAGCCTTCCTTATCTCGATTATGTTTTTTGTCTTTGATGCTTCCGATACAACTTTATTGTAAATATAAAAGTTTTCTTTATTAGAAATCCCAA
>JASHWD010000026.1 GCA_030044235.1 Candidatus Parvarchaeota archaeon
GGAGTAGAATAATCTTGACTTGCATTTGCTGTAGCTCCCTGTGCAAGCTCTACGAGCACGTCTTGCTGGACCTGAGCTTCGCCTAGCGCGGTCTGGATTTCGTTATAAGCTTCCAAGCTTGTCGATGGTAAACCGTTTAAGTCGCCCAAAGAGTTTATAAATCCCATATATTGCTGTAATTGTAAATTTGCTGCTTCCTGATCGAATTGTATTGGACCGGGATCATAAGTGGCTGATATCTGATTATACGTAGCAGCAGTAGATTTGGGAAGTGCAGCTATCGACTGGCCTGCAAATGAAAATCCGGAGCTCAAATAACCTCCTATTGTACCTAAATAACTAGATATAGCCGAAGCATAATCTCCTAAAAAGAAAGCCGTTGGGACACCAAGTCCATTTTTCAATAAATTTTTAGCTGCCTTTTTTAATAGTCCCTTTACGTAAGTTCCAATTCTGCTATAAAGTGAGTTTTCTACTTCTGCTTCGCTTGTTGGAAGATTAACCTCTAAAGGTGCATCAGATTGTGCCGATTCTGCAGAAGCTTCTGCGTCCACACGATCCCACAAAGCGCTAAACCGTTCCTCATTTTCTTTACTACCTGGTATGGTAGCTTCAGCATCGGAAAGCATTTTATCTAAACCCTGGTCAGCAGCCTGTTCATCTAATTCCTCGGCGGTGTAAATTTCACCTGCGTCGGCACGATCAAAAAGATTGCTTAAGCCTTGCGCAGCTTCTTCACTGGTGTATAATGTCGATGTATCCTTAGCTACAGTTTCGGTAGCTTCCGCTCCTTCATCTGCTTCCTTTGCCGCTGCACCACCTGGCGGTGAAACGGAAAGCATGAAACACAATGCTGCACTGAATTCAGTTGTACCGACATCTAGAGTCGGTCCACTTGCATATGATACATTGTATATTTTTGATCCACCAGAGCAATCATAGGCGTCGATTGCCGGGTTCCATGTACATAGCGAACTATTGCCAGATAGTGTAATGGCCATAGAAGATGGTGCAAGATAAAGAGCATCCTTTACGGCAGCTATGTTATTGGCGAATAACTGCAATGAATCTGCACCATTTTGGAAGATTATGCCCTGCAAATTAGCAAAGTATACCCCGACCAGAAGAAATGCGGCAGATATAATCAATATAGCTATGCCTATCACTATCTGTGTTCTCTTATTTAGCATACTTTAAACAGTAATTAGTACATTTTTGATTATTTATAGATTTGACTTTATAATTAACCCAAAAGTAGTATGTTGAAAATATTATTTAAAACGAAGAACAGAGCGCCCATGGCAGGATTCGAACCTGCAACCCTTTGGTTAACAGCCAAATGCTCTGCCGTTGAGCTACATGGGCATTCAATTTTTAAGTATTGAGTTTTGACCTATATATTCTTTAATTTTAGCTTCTATAAACCTGTTAAAGTTGATTATATTATATTTTTTATCGTATACGGTAAGTTCTCCCTCAATATACGACTCTTTATGCTGCTTTAAGAAGTTTTGAAAGTTTTCTAGATTAAGCCATACGTTCGGCCCATAAATCTTCTTTGTGCGGGTTTTGGGTGTACTTCCTGTTTCTAGGAACAACTCTGCTTTTTTCTCAGAGTATGCCGGCTTGTAAGCATAGACTTCGATACCGTTCTCTTTAAGACATTCTATAAGTCTAAAAAGACCTTTATTATATTTTGACAAGAATCTGTCTCTCGGGCCCTTTATTTCGGTTGTGTATCTGAAAAGTTTTGTGCCATGTGTTTTAGAATTTGTAATAATGTCTCTTATAATGTTCTTCTCTATGAAAAATTCCTTAGATGGGCTGGTAACGAATCTCTTTATTGCAAATACAAATCGGGCAAAGTTATCAATATTCAAGGAACCGCAAACGTTTCTTTTGGGATTTGTAGGATCTACGAGGATAAGCGGACTCTCCCTAGCACCTATGGTCTCTATCGCTTTAGAGACGTCGGGATAATTACTTTCTATGTCAACAAAAACTCCTGGTAACCAAGAAATTGCGGCTTGTAGAAGTTCTTTGAATCCTCCGTATTTTATCGTCAACAGTTCAAGAGAATATCCCGAAAAGCCGTGTATATACGTTTCTGAACCGTAACAGCCGTTAGCTTTGCAGAATTTTTTCAGTATTATCGTGTCCTTTCTTAATTTTTCGTTCATCCTGCTGTTTATGTAAGCAGCGTGAAGTATCGAAAGATCTATCGAGTTTTCAACTTTTGCAATATCATTAAATCTTACAACCGGGATTACCTCTACTGTTATCCCCGCAAGCTGTCCTCTAAAGTAAGTTCTTGTTCCGCGCTCTGTTTGAAACTTTTCTGGCACTAACTTTTCTAAGAGCTTTGTGTTCTTTTCCGAATCAAATGAAACGAAAATGTCAACATCGCTATTTTTTTTTATCCAAGTATTTTTAGCATACGAGCCGCCAAATTCAACGGCTATCTGCGTATTTAGGGATTTTGATTTAGAAAGAATAAAATTTTTAAGTTTATCTGCAACCTTGCTTATCTTCGACTTATCTCTTTCTTCCGGGACAAAAGATTTATAAGCCCATTCAACAATGTTATTAATTTTATCAGACATATGTATCTTTAACGCATTATTATTTATATGGATATATTGAATCCTAAACTTAAAAAAATCCTAGAAGAATATGGATTTAAGGAGTTAACAGAAATACAAAAGCTTGCGATACCTCGTATAAGCGCCGGTGAAAATCTTATATTGGGCGCGCCGACTGGATATGGGAAAACGCTTGCAGCTTTTCTCCCTTTTCTTGAAAAAATAGACGTAAGCAGCAATAAGTTGCAGCTTCTTTATATAACACCATTAAAATCTCTGAACCGAGACATATTCAAAAATATAATATCCATAAGCAATAAAATGGGTGTAGAGATAGATATAAGACATGGAGACACTTCTGCTACTGAACGTGCAAAACAAGCTAACGTGCCCCCACATTGTTTAATAACTACTCCAGAAACCGTTCAATCAATGTTTCTAAGTAAGCGCTTGGTAGATCATCTTAGAGGTGTAAAATACGTCATAGTAGACGAAGTACAAAGTTTAATGGAGTCAAAGCGAGGGACGCAATTTAGCGTAGGGCTGGAGAGACTTAGGAGCATAGCAAACTTTCAGGTAGTCGGAATAAGCGCAACGATAGCCGATTTTAATGCTACAAAAGAATTTTTGGGCTGCTCAGACAGCATAGAATTCAGAGGAGAAAAACAGTACAATGTTTCTGTAATATACCCAAGTGTAGACAATGAGGATGAAGCAATGGCTTCTAAGGAAAACGTTAGCGAGATAGTTGCAAACTCGCTTCGATACATAAGAATGGAATTAGAAAAGTCTAAATCTACGCTATTATTCACAAACACTAGAGAAACCGCAGAACTTCTCGGTTCCAGACTTTCTAAATTCCTAAAGGATCAAAAACTAGAGGTCCACCATAGTTCACTTTCTAAGGAGGTAAGAACCGAAATAGAAAACAAATTCAAAATAGGGGAGATAAACCTAATGATAGCAACAAGCTCGTTGGAACTCGGAATAGATATAGGTGACGTTGATATGGTTATCCAGTACATGTCTCCAAGACAGGTAATAAAACTTATACAAAGGGTCGGTCGTTCTAATCATAATCAAACCGGAATAGCAGAAGGAAGAATACTCACGATAAACCTAGATGATTATCTTGAGAGCCTAGCGATAAATAATTGCCGGATTGAAAATCTGCTTGAAACTATACCATTGCCGGTAAACAGTTTAGATGTACTCGCACATCAAATTGTCGGAATAATAATTAACGGGGTTGGAAAGCCTGAAGACATTTTAAAGATTGTAAACAGATCCTATGCTTATAGAACGTTAACAAAAGAAAAATTCAATGAAGTTTTAGATTTCCTAGTAAAACATTATCTTATTAGATACTATGGGGACTCTTTGATTAGAACAAGAAGAGGGCTGCTTTTCTATATTGCTAATATTTCTTCGATACCTGATAAGAAAACTTTTGCTGTCATGGATAGTCAACTAAATAAACGTATAGGCGTACTTGACGAAAACTTCGTCGCAGAAAACGGTAAAGAAGGCAATTATTTTATAATGCGCGGAGAGACTTGGAAGATAGTTAAAATAGAGGGTCAAAAAATAAGTGTTGTCCGCGGCAATAGTTCTCTAGGTGCCATACCTGCTTGGGAAGGCGAGTTGATGCCAGTGCACCGTTTTGTTGCGGAAGCCGCTGCTAATCTTAGACACAAGTATACTCATAAATTTGCAACGCTGCAAGAACAAGAGAATAATTTCATAATTCCCGACCCTACCAATGTCCTTATCGAAAAGGTAGAAGATTATGTTATAATACACTCTCCATTCGGAAATAAAGTAAACGAGGGCCTTTCAAAGGCGCTCTGTGCTTT
This sequence comes from Candidatus Parvarchaeota archaeon, assembly GCA_030044235.1. Taxonomy (GTDB): domain Archaea; phylum Nanobdellota; class Nanobdellia; order Parvarchaeales; family Parvarchaeaceae; genus Parvarchaeum. The sequence continues at coordinate 4,439 of JASHWD010000026.1, forward strand.
GATATCCGGAATAGTCGGAGAAAGTGTATTGAGTAAAATAGATCCATACAGAATCATGATAAAGACGCATCTTCCTTTGAAGGAGATAAATAAGCTTTTAAACTCTATAGAAGACGCGTCTATTCTAATAAGAGACAACATAAGACGGACTTCTCTATATGAGTATCGTTTTCTCAATGTAGCAAAGAGGTTCGGTGTTGTAAGTAAGTATGCTGATTTTACAAAAATGCACCTTAGAACATTGATAGATTTGTATAAGGATAGCGTGGTTGAAGAAGAAACTTATAATGAGATATTTAGAGATAAAATAGACGTAGCTGGTGCAATCGACGTTTTGAATAAAATAAGAAAGGGAGTAATAAAAATACATGTAAACGACGGCGAAACCTCCCCATTATCCTACGAGGGGATTGAAAGTTCTTACGGCGGTTCTCTTGTTAAACCTGAAGAAGCAAAGAAAATGCTTAGAGATCTAGTTATTAAAAGATTAAACGAGACCAGGATGTTTCTCCAGTGTCTTAATTGCGGCAACAAAATAGGTGAACTTGACGCAGAGAATACCGATGGATTAAAATGCGCAAAGTGCGGCGCGAAGTACATCGCTTTCTATAAAGCAAAATATCGTCAAAATTACGAACCGCTAATTAAAAAATGGCTCAAAAACAAAAAGTTGACCCTAGAAGAAAGTAAAATAATAGATGGGCTAAAACAGAGCGGCGCACTCTATTTAGCATATGGCGGCAAAGCCTGCTTTGTAGGCGCTTCTTATGGCGTTGGACCGACTATAGCTAGTAGAATTCTTTCTGCTTACAGCAAAACTCAAGAACAATTGATAGATAAAATAATAGAAGCTGAAAAAAATTACATAGAGACAAGAGAATATTGGGGCTAACTTATCTAAATTTCAAACGTCTATATCCGAGAAATGATGGTTCTTACCGTGCGAAACGCATATCAAGTCCGGGTTTAGATCCCTTATTTTCTTGACGCTACTTAAAAGCGAGATATAATCATCATAAATCTGCGGCAAAACCAGTTTATCCCCTTTCCCAAAAAGCGTGTCTCCGACTATAATCGTTTTTGAGTCAGGAAGATAAATCGAAACCGAATCTGGCGTGTGGCCGGGAGTCTCAACTATCTTTGCATTCAGGTGCATTTGCTGTGGAAAGACTCCCTCTTTTAGTACCATATCAGGCTTAACAAATTTAGGTTTCATAACCGGCGCAAGAACTTTCATCACCATCAGCATCAATTTTGTCTTTATATCTTTTATGTTTTTAGTCTGCGGAAACTGAATACCCGCCGTTCCGTCCATGAACTTTATTCCTTTCTCATTTACACCTAACATTGCATTTGACATCTTTTTCAATTCTGCTGCGCTGCCGATGTGATCAATGTGGGTATGAGTTATCAATATATATTTTATATCGGTGACTGATTTTCCAATGCTATTTATGTATTTTATTATCTTCTGACCACTATCCGGCAGACCGGTATCGACTAAAATAAGGCTACCGTCAGAGGCTTCTAATAAGAAAACTTTTATCCCGAAGCGCCCAAGATATATTTCATGTAGAGACTGATTTATTCTTTGTCCTAAAACGGTATTTTCCATTTAATTAAAACTGCATCCAAATATTTAAATCTTGGGCTCAGAAGCTACCCTTCTCATCATCGTTTTACCTCAGAAGGTGTTCACTTAATCATTGCCCGATTATTTTAATACTGGGATACCTGATGAACTATTCGTATTTGCGCTATTTAAATTTGGATTAAGATAAGCTAAAACGAATGAGAAGTTACTCTCTTCGATAGAGTTTAGACTTATCGAAGAAAGCGCAGGATTATTTGAATTTCCGTAACCTAATGACAATGAATCACCGAAACCGGAGAATAAGTACCAACTATAAGTGCTATTGTCACATATGCTTCTGGTAAAATTGGCCGAATAAATGCAGGTTAAGAAGCCGTTTGAAGTGTTAAAACCTATATTGTCATTCTTTAATATAAATTCGGTAAGCTGCAGGAGGTTCGTCGCATTTGTACTGGCTACAACCTCGGAAACTTCTGTTTCAGAGAACCCGCCTAGACTAGAAACGTTCTGATTTGAGAATGTTGCCGGCGCAAGGCTATAATAAGGGGAACTTGGAGCTATAAGATTATTCGGGACAAGTAACTCATAAGTGATAAGATTATCATTTGGGACATGCGGAATAAAAAATATTATCGATAGCACAAATGCGACCGCTACGAAAATAGCCAAGCCTTGCTTTATACGCCTATTGACCATAAATAATTATTCATCTAAGAAGTGCGTATCCTATAAGAGAAACCACTAAGATTATAGCCAAGCCTATTAAGAAAGCCGCCGGAGAGAATACTATAAGAGCAATTAAAAGTACACCGATGAATATACCAAACGCTGTCCTAGCATAGTCTCTTCTCTTTACATAATGATATGCGTATCCTACAGCAAAGAAGGTAAAGGCAGCTGCAAATGAAAGTGCGCTAAGTATTATTATCGGTATGTATATGAAGAGCGCGCCTGGAACTAATGTTACTATATTCGCAAATATTGTTATAAGTGCGATAGGTACCGCTGCGGTAATCAAAAGCTTAAGATTCTGATCGCCCACTAAAAATTTTGGCATAAGACCATCTCTGGCCATATCTCCGATTGTATGATTTGAAGCATTTATCACAGCAAATGCCATTGTCAATATCACTACGATAGATAGGGCTACAACAATGTCCTGTATAAGTCCTCCAAAACTTGAAGTTAGGACATTCGTAGTAAAGACGCTTACTGGGTTAAGCTGTATGTTCTGCAAAGACAGTGAAGCACTAGTCCCGTATACTAATAGCTGTATTGCGGCGAAGATTATTATTGCGCTGAATAAAACGTATATCAAAGTCCTTGCGACTTTCGTCCTGTCACGTCCTTTGTAAGCTATAGCTATTCCTTCAAATCCGCCGTACATCCATAAGAAAAGAAGTATTGCTAATGCGAACGGGAAGAAAACGTATGATGGAAAGCTAACTGAGGTGGTTGCGGTATTGAATCCTTTTGTTACTACTGCGATTACACCTATAACGATTAAAAGAAGTACAAAGAATATTTTTAATGCTCCCGCAAAGTTGATTGTTCTCCTAGTGTGATTATATGCGAAAAGAACCCACATTACAAGGAATGCTGCGTCTACGACTGCTATAGCTAGATAAACATTTAGTCCAAAAAATTCATTTAATTCCCCTACCGAGGCTATACCGGCGGCGGTTATTGTTATTATGAAAGAAACTAGCATTAAGAAGCCGAATATAAAAGAATATTCTCTATCCGACGTTGCTTTAAGAAAGTTATAAGGGTCGTGGCTATGAGTAAGCGAGATGTCATATATTAACATTGCTATCAAAAGAGCTACAAAGCCAGCAGCTACTACTAAATAAACCGAAAATGCTCCACCGTATACCAATGCGATAAAGACTGGCAATACAAGAACCCCAAGACCTACTATGCCGGCTAAACCGTGAAGATAAAGCTCAGAAACTGAATGATCTCCTTCTTTATTACTCGCGGCCCTACTAGCGTGTGGTTGATGTCTAAAAGGTCGGTGTCGAAGCACTGCGTGAGCTCTTGCGCTCCTTGATTTTTGCATATAAAGTTAAAGTAGAGATTAATATAAATACTTAATTTAGTCTATAGATATTTACTTTCTTTTTTGCCGGCTTCTGTTAGTTTTACGAACCTGGCATTCTTCTTAAATTCGGCTAGATTTTTAGAATTAAGGTATGTCATTGCGGATTTTAAGCCGCCTACCAAGTTATTCACAATCTTCACAACGGTTCCTTTATAAGGAACCAGCATTTCTGTGCCCTCCGGCGTATAGCCCTCCAAATCGGCTGCATCATTCGTCTTAAACGACTTATCTGCGAAGGCATTTATCGATGCCATACCTCTATAAAATTTATAGTTCACATTAGATTTTGTTACTATGCTTCCTGGACTTTCGTCTGTGCCTGCGAATAGTCCACCTATCATTGCAACGTCTGCACCGGCAGCTATAGCTTTTGAAAAATCGGCTGATTTCGTTATTCCTCCGTCAGCTATTATGCAAACCCCGTTATTTGCACATTCCATTATGGCACCCAATTGAGGATAGCCTACTCCTGCAACCGGCCTAGTGAGACAAGCACCGCCTGGGCCTATGCCTATCTTTACACAATCCGCCCCCGCTTTCTTAAGATTAAGAACGCCTTCCTTTGTAGCGACATTACCTGCTATAACGTCTATACCAAAATTCTTCTTAACATTTTTTATTACTTCTGCAACTTTGTTTAGATAACCGTTTGCAACGTCAACTATTATAAAATCTGCTTCTGCATCAACTATGGCCTTTGTTCTTTGTAAATAATCGGAACCTATTCCTATTGACCCGCCAACTATGAGTCTGCCATGTCTGTCCTTCGAAGCAGAAACATAACTTTCAGAGATTTTTATGTCCTTTGAAGTTATCATCCCAACTAGATTCCCATTTGTGTCTACTAAAGGAAGTTTTTCTATTTTGCTTTTATTCAGTATCTTTTTTGCGTCTTCTATTGATGTACCGGTCTTGGCAGATATAACATCCTTCGTCATCATCTCGCTTATCTTTTTGTTCTCGTTTGTTTCGAATTGAAAATCTCTCTTTGTTATTATGCCAATTAGCTTTCTATTATCAACAACCGGAAAACTTGTTACATTTTTCTCGATTATAAGGTCTCTAAGCTGTCTAAGCGTAAAGTCTTGGCTTACAGAATATGGTCGGTCTATTATTACGTTTTGTTCCCGTTTGACCTTTATTATGTCATTTACCTCATTTTCTATCGTATTAAATCTATGTATAGCGCCGACACCGCCAAGTCTTGCCATGGTTATAGCCATACTGGCTTCGGTTACTGTATCCATGTTTGCGCTTATAATCGGCACGGAAAGTTTAATGTTTTTGGTAATGTTTGCGGACGTATCAGTATCTTTTCTAGAAGATACTCCGGATACTAATGGGACTAGAAGAACATCGTCGAATGTAACTAATTCTTTCATCTGCATATCGACCAAAGTCTCTATGTATTTCACTTTTAAATACGTTTCGACTACTTTACGAACACTTATATTTAAACGGCTTCGTAAAATTATATTCTGGGCCGATGGCGCAATTGGCAACGCGCTCCCCTTGCACGGGAGAGACTGGGGGCTCAAATCCCCCTCGGTCCATATTTAAAATTATAAATTTTAAAATAAAATATACGCCGCGATTAAAAATTAGACTACTTATTTTAAAATTACCGTCTCTGCTCTACTTCGAATCCGATTATTTGTAAGCCATATTTTTCTATGTCTTTTTTCGGCCAAAAATTAATGTCCTTTGTTTTTGAAACGTAAGTGATTTTTTTCCTTAGCTCTCTTCCAGTATACTTCTTTGTTTTTGGGTTCCATTCTTTTAGAACTAAAATGTCCCCCGGCTTACAATTAAAATCTGCTAGTCTTTCATCGAAAGTTTTTTTGCCTTTCAAAACCGCATTAAATAATTTTGGTAAAGTTTTCTTTTCTATCAACATTATTATTTAATGCCAATAAAGATATTTAAATGATGTTAAACTTTAAGAGAATTGATTTATATGTACGCGCCAGTATTTGGAAAAAACCTCAGAAGAATAACAGCTGAGCTGATAATATCCGCCATAATAGTTTCCTTCGTAGAAGAAATGGCTCTGATATACGGCGGGTTTCTTAAAATCGGCGGTGTATTTGACTTTATTTTAGTGACTGCCATACTTGCGGTTATAGAGATAGTCTTAGTATTTCTAATAGAAGAGTTTCTTATAGCCGCTAAACACAGTGTTAGGCGCAGGATTAAAAGACAAGGTTCACTCCATAAATACACAAAATAGGAATTGTAAAGTTTTTAAGTATTACAACAAAATGGGCCGCCTGAGATTTGAACTCAGGACCTTTCGATTATCAGTCGAACGCTCCAACCGTGCTAAGCTAGCGGCCCTTGGGGGATTATCTAATAAGAACATCCATATTTTATAATAGTTTTCTAGTTATATCAGCTTGATCAAATAATTAACGCCGTTCTGAACGGTATTGTAAAGGGGCGAACCGGCGTGTATAGTCAGATAAACCATCGCAATCACTATGATAGCATCGATTATTATAGGTATAAAATCAACGACGGGCATGTAAAACGTAACGAAAAATATCCTAGTCAAAACGAATCTTGCTACGTGCAGTATTATTAGTATTATCAAAACCCCCTCAGAAACCAGAGTTATGGCCTGAACAGAGGAGTAGCTATGAAAAAATATCGTCGCAACT
>JASHWD010000027.1 GCA_030044235.1 Candidatus Parvarchaeota archaeon
CAAATTTAATGAATACTAACGTTACTATACCTTAAATTTCTTTTTTGTTCCTTAGGGTCGTCTGACTTTTATATGCGAAACTAATGGCTTAAGCATTAAAATTCAGACACCTACCGCATAAAGATACTATGCATTTTTTCCTACTTTCCCGTGATAGTAAAGTATATATACTAGATAATATCTATAATCCTTCATAATATGGAAGAAAAACCACAAAAAAGATCGTATGACAGTAAGTACATGGTTGGATACCTGAAAGCTATGCAACAGAGTGATAGCACGGGCCTTAAGACCCTATACAGACTTGAAATACCTTCGTTGAAGGATCCCTACACTCTAATCGGAAAACCTGCTGAGGCTAAATCTGCTGTAGAAGCTAATCCATTACAAGAAGACCCTAAAAACAGCGGCACAAGCATCTGCTCTGACAACCCATCAGATATAGAAAATATACTCGGCGGGCTAGAAGACCACGGATGGGAGATATCCCGCGATTCTATTTCATCTATGTTAATGATGAAGCAAAAAGTTAAAAATTACGCTGCTTCATCCGATGATGTCAAGATTTCACGCGTACAGGCTAATGAATACAAGTTGGGCGTATTGAGAGTAAAAGCTAAGGGAAATAAAGCTCCCGTTTACAGCCTTGAGGTGCCTTCGTTAGGAATTAACGTCCGTTCTACCGATCCAACAGAAGTAGAAAAACAGCTAGCATACATTGAGAATTCTCTTGAGTGGGAATTAAATAGAGGCGATGGTGCGGGTATGCTCATGCTAAAGAAAAAGAAAATGCTTTACGGTCAGCATAAGATAAGATAAATAATTGGTTTAATTAAGAACACTTCAAACTTTTAGATTTGTACTATGTTCTCCGAAAACTGACGCTTCCGGATTTATATACTTCTTTAGATTATTTACCGCCATATAAGCCTCCGCACCACCAACAGCTAGAAGACCGACTTTAGGTTTATTACCAGACACTGATAGATCTCCTGCTGCAAAAATACCCGGTATACTTGTTTCATAGTCATCATTAACCTTGATTTTATTCGCCATTACATCAAATTTTAGCGACTTAAAAGAATTTATCTCAATTTTGTGGCCTATTGCGACTATAATCGAATCTATCGGCAGCGTTTTTATAGAATTATCTTTCCTATCCATGATCTTTAAACCGATAACTTTTTTACCATCGTTTATTACTTCTTTAACTGCTGTGTTCAGAATAACCTCTCCCTTTCCGGTTTTCATTAGATCGCTAACAGATCTTTCTAATGCCTTCAGGACAGGCATGTATTCTACCACAAAAATTTTCTTTGCTACTCCAACTATTTGATTTGCCCAGTCAAACCCAGAATCTCCCCCGCCTATAACGGCTACGGTCTTTCCAGCGAAAGGTCCCGTGCTGTTAACCGCATAGTAAACGCCATTGTCTTCATAATTGGATTCCCCGTCAACATTTAGTTTTGTGGGCACTAGCGAGCCTATCCCCGTGCACATGAGGACCGCTTTAACAAGATACTTGTCTTCACCGTTTACTTCTATAGAGAATTTTCCGTCTGGATTTTTCTTGATGTCTGTTACTTTCGAGTTCAAAACTATCTTGTTCCCAAAAAGTTTAGCCTGTTTAAGCAGGGAATTCGCAAGGTCGCTTCCGATTATTTCTGGTATACCTTCTACATCCAATACTTTCTTTACAGGGTAAAACTTTAGTATTTGTCCTCCGGTAGTGTCAAGTCCCTCTATTGTTACGCTCTTTATGTCTCTAAGCCCCGCGCAGAAAGTTGCGAAAAGACCCGTTGGTCCTCCCCCGATTATTCCTAGTTCATATTCTTCCATATCGTTGAAAATTAGACAATTATATTTTAGGATACATTTATGATTTGTTAACATCACTTATAATTCTTTGCTTTAAAGCTGTGATACAAAGAAATTATTAATATCCGCAGGGGCTTAGATGAATATGACAAAAGTCGCTTTCATAGGTGCAGGAAGAATAGGTCAAACAATAATATATTCTACTCTTTTATCGGGCGTTGTAGACCAAGCAATAATATTTGATATTCTACCAAATCTACCGCAAAGATTCAAAGACGAATTAATGCACGGCCTAGGAAGCGCAAGAATAAATACGAAGATATTTGCGACTAACTCGATAGCAGAAGTTACTGATGCGGATATAGTACTTATAAGTGCCGGTAAACCTAGACAAGCAAACCAGAGCAGAACTGATCTCTTCAATGATAACGCAAAAATAATGATAGACTTTGCCAAAGTACTGCCAAAAAACAATCCGAAAGCACTTTTCATAATGGTAACAAATCCTGTGGATCAGATGGCGTCGGTATTTATGAAATACTCCGGGAGATTGACTATAAGTTCGGGCGCGCAGGTAGAAAATACAAGACTACGTTCATTCATAGCCGAAAAATTGGGTGTTAATGTGGACGCAGTTGAAGGCTTCACCGGCGGTGAACATGGCGAAGGACTTTCTATATTCTGGGACACGGTAACTGTGAATGGCTTGCCATTTGATGAAGCGGCGAAAGGCAGATTAACACGCGAGGAAGTCGCTACTTATGTAAAAGGTATAGCTGCTCAAATAATCGCGGTACTTGGAGGAACTGCTTGGGGCCCGGCTACAACTATGAGAGATATAATTGTCGCGGTATCCACAAATGAGAATCGAGTAATGAGCATAGCCGCGCCGCTAAAATACAAAGACGAGACAATACATGTAAGTAGGCCTACAATAGTAGGAAGCAGAATTGGCCCATCACTTGAAAAATCTCTATCTGAAGAGGACCAGCGACTATTAAACGCTGCTGCAGACAAGATGTATAACGAGTATAAAGAGCTTATAAATAATCTAAAATAATTTACTGCGTCTGACTTCTTAAAAATTCCAAAAGTTTCTTCAAAGCAAGCCCCCTAGGACTTATCTTATTTCTTTCTTCGGGGTTTAAAACTGACAAAGCTACCCCAGAACCGCTAGGCTGGAAAAGTGAATTCCAAGAAAAATTAGAATTTGCATCTGGTTTTACTATATCGCCGGTGACTGTTCCTTCAAAAAAGAACAATTCGCTTTCATTTTTTACGTAGCATACATTACAAGTAGCCTGAGCTCCAAAATCTCCGTATCTTCTCACAAGTTCATAAATACCCTCAGTACCTATAGACGATAGAAACCACTTTACAAGTGGACCCGGTAGGCCTTTGATGCAATCTAAATGAAGCGAAACATCTTCAACTATGAATGTCTTTCTATATTTCAAAGCTTCTTTTACTTTAGCCATCATAACCTCTTTTGGATCTAGGGACTGTATTTCCGGCAAATCCGCTTTAACCCAATTTATTTTTTCGCCAAGAATCTGTTTTGCCTCATTAAATTTCATCTCATTACCAGTTATGTAGGCAAGTTCCATAATCAGATGTTCTTCCTAAACATCGGGCTGTACTCTCCAAACATCAGTAACCTGTGACTTTCTGTCTGGTAGGCTTCAACTACGCCAAAATCCCTGGAAGCTGTAAGAGGACAAAAAGAAATCTCTTTTAGCTTGTTCAAGCTAGGTATAGCGAGATAAGAAACTAACTGAGAAGTATCTAATTTTACAGCCATTACAGTGTGTTTGATTTCTCCCCACCAGTTTACAGTATGACCAGAAACACAGTGTGCCCTGAATCCATCTGCTTTTAGTTCATAGTCCCTATTTATCATAAAAGCTAGCAAAACCGCCGCATCCATCGAATTTACCAGGCCATTTTCAAGAAGGTTCCCCAGATTTAGAACTTTTCCGCGATAAAATTCGAACTTAAAATTTTCCGAATAATCGTTTATTACATATTTGGATATAAATTTCATGAAACTTTGTACTCTGTGAATACCGGAAGTCCCTTCCGCGTATTTAAATATTGACATATATGTTTTATCTAAATTTTCAGTTACTTCTACGTGATAGATTCCACCTAGAACTGGTATTACGTCTCCAATTGTCGGCATATTGCTCCTCAAATCAAGCTCTTTATGATTGTAAAGGATATCGTCTAAATTAAAATCTCTACCACACGACAATCTACGCATTGTTTTTTCATCTGGAGTTATCATAAAAACACACTTATAAGAAAGATTCATAGTATATAAAAATTGATATTTTATTTTTAAAAGCAAATATCCAAACATAATTTATAAATTAAGCTTTTTATTCTAAAGATATAACGTATATTTTATGTACATAATTTATGAAGGGAAAAAGCAGAAATTTGATACCGTTGCTAGTCCTATCGAGATCGCAAAAGCTTTTGGCGTTCAGCTAGCTGGAATTTTAGCTGCAAAAATAGACTCTGGACTGATAGACTTAACAAGAAAGATAAACAATGATACAAAAATAGAATTTATTACATTCGAATCAAAAGAGGGAAAGGAAGTTTTCTGGCATTCAAGCGCCCACTTGATGGCCGCCGCTGTAAAACGAGTTTATCCAGGCGCCCAACTTACTCTTGGGCCGGCAATAAGCGAGGGTTTTTATTATGATTTTTATAATCTAAAAATCGGCGATAATGATTTAGAGAAAGTAGAAAAAGAGATGAAAAATATAGTTGAAGCAGATAGCAAGTTCATAAGAAAAGAAGTCTCCAAACAAGAAGCCCTAACTCTTTTCAAGGGAAATAAGTTCAAGGCCGAGATACTTGACGAAGCCGAGCTGCCTATAACAGTTTATGAAACCGGAGACTTTGTAGACATCTGCAGAGGCCCCCA
>JASHWD010000028.1 GCA_030044235.1 Candidatus Parvarchaeota archaeon
ATAGTTGCTGAAGACATATCTTTATTAATTAGATTATTGCTAATATAAAAGTTTTTACGCTACTTTCTTTTTAATAAGAGCTCTACGGATTTCTTGTAATTATTCGAGTTATATCCAAACTCTTCAGCGAATGCAAGCAGTTGAGCGGGGGATTGTATCTCTCCTCCATCTGCGGCGAAGGATACATAGAGCGCAGGAACACTATAATCATTGCATAGTCTTCCGTTTATTAACATGTTCTTATATGTTCTGAAAAAATCGGTAGATTTGACAAGCGATGAAAACTTGAAGATTACAAACATGCGATTTTCCTTTAGTTTTGAACAAAGCCCTTTATTTAGAAGCAGCCCATTTTTGTCTAAGTCTGTAATGGCATCCGCCTTTCCTTTTTGTATTATGAAATTGTAGTCTTTTCCATCATAGAGTTTTAATTCAAAAGGAAGCTTGTCATCTACATCGGTTATCGAACCCTGTGCTATATGAAATACCTTGTTAAAACCAAGCTTTTTAAGCTCATCTACCAAAAACTTGTCTTTTTTCTCAATCAAATCTATGTACATATAATCTAAAGCGGACAAAAGCTTATATATAATCTAAGAAGGTATAATAAATACGTAATATGGCGGAGCGAAATAATCCAGTTGCAGACGCAAGGCTTTTTAGAAACGTTTATGTCTGTAGGAATTGTGGTGCAAAGATAAGAATATCTAATCCTAAACTACTTAGGCCTATACAGGTAAGATGCAGGCGCTGCGGCGGACAGGCCCTTAGACCGAAGCATAAAGAATTAAGAAAATTAAAGGTTTAGACAAGCATGTCATTTGCAAGTTTCTTTTACGCGAACGAAAACAATATACTTGCCCTTATAGTCTTTGCAATAGTTGTTTTCTTTGTATTACGAAACAGGAAAAAGTTCTCGGTAGAAGGCAAGGTTATGTTCATTTACAGGACAAAGCTAGGCCTGAAAATAATGCAGCGACTTTCTAAATATAAACGAATCATAAATATCTACGCAATCCTTGGAGTTATAACCGCAGTAGCTTCCATAGCATTCATGCTCTATCTTTTGATACCCTACCTTAGTCTGATGATTTCTCATCCAAGTTCGACTCCGGCAGGATTAGAACTTGTGTTGCCAGTGTCTGGAGTTCCAGGCATAGTAGGTGTGCCGATATTTTATTGGCTAATAGCGCTTATAGTAGTGGTCACTCTTCATGAAGGATCCCACGGGATAGTGGCTTTATCGAAGAAAATAAAACTTAAATCTTCTGGTTTTGGATTTTTTCTCGCCTTTCTGCCATTGGCATTTGTAGAGCCAGAAGAAAAGCAGTTCAACAAAGCTAGTAGATTTGATAGGCTTAAAGTTCTTGCTGCCGGGTCTTTTACAAACATTGTTTTGGGAATTATAGTTCTTGTAGTTTACATTCTTCTTTCAAATTATATAGTTGCAATACATGCAGTCTCTTTCGCACCTTTGGCCTTGCAAGTAGTAGGGGTGGTTCCGGGCGGGCCCGCATCAAACGCGAATCTTACTGTTAATACAACAATAACTCAGATAAACGGGCAACAGTTTTCAACTACACAGCAAGCGGAAGCCGAGCTTAGTGTAATTCCCGGTCAATATGTGAATCTGACAACATCCTCCGGAGAGGTATATTCTATAAAAACTATTTACAATGCTTCAATAAACACTACAAATCACAGCTATATAGGTATTTATGGCGAATTTATCGAAACTGGAACGAGTCAATTTCTAATATCGCCGATTTCTTCAAACGCGTCACCAAATAACAATCTACCTTCGCAAACACTCTATTGGTTTGATGGACTTTTCTTATGGATAGCCTTTATATCATTAGGCTTAGGACTTGCAAACTTTTTACCGATCTTTTATATTACGGACGGATGTAAGATAGTCAATGAATTTTTAGGATATGCAATAAAAGATAAAAAGAGGCTTTGGAACGTTACAAATGGAGTTATAATATTTTTCTCCGTTTTATTTATATTTCTTACTCCTCTAGGAACTCTTCTTTTCTCGCACATCTAAACAAATTTATATGATAAACGGTGCATTATACTGATATGGCTAAGAAAATAAAACAAAAAAGGAAGATTGTAAAGAAAAATAAAGTTTCTAAAATTAAAAAGGAACCTACAGTAAAACAGCAAAAGCCTCAGAAAGTAATAATAAACATAAATAAACTTCTCTCGCTAGAAGAAGCCGTAAAATATGTCGTAGATCTTAGCGGAGAAAAAGGTCTAGAAGTGTTCAAATATCTTATAGCGCATGGTCCAATGGAGGAAAACACGTTAGCTAGAAAGCTTAAGTTTGAAAAAGCAAATGCCATAAGAAAATTCTTGTATAAACTTTATAATAAAAATTTGGTTTCGTATACAAAGAAAAAGAAAGGCGCAAAGGCATGGTACACATACTATTGGAAAGCAAGCCCAGAAAGACTGGTTTTTCTTATAAAAAAGGAATATGAGGATGAGATAAAGCAGGCTAAAAAATCAATAGATCTTAATAAAGCGAATGATTTTTACATCTGCGAAACTTGTAATAGACAATATGAACTAAAGCAGGCGCTTGAGAATGATTTTCGCTGCGCAAACTGCAATGGCGTTCTAATGCATATGGAAACATCACAGATAGTGGGCGAAAAGGAGAATAGAATCTCTTTCTTAAATGATAAGATAAGGAAACTTTCCGAGATAATTAAGATAAAATAATTAACCTACAGCTACTAGCTCGCAGCTATTTGTTACGTAAACTGTTGTAGGATTTCCACAAATTGATGAATTGACTTTCTGAGATATAGCACAGGAATATCCATAACTTATGTCGGTAGCTGCACAATAGTTTGAATAGGTTGCGCCATTTGCGGTTAGGTTCTGGCATTTTAGTTCGCAAAGGCCAACGGAAACAGTACGATGGTTCTCACCAGGATTCGTATAGAATAAAGCTGCGGCAACAACAAGTAAAATTAGTATTATCAATACTATTGCATTTGCTCTATCCATGAATATCTTAACTGCCTATGCTATAAATATCCTCGTGATTTTATTTGTTTTAACGCATTTATACATATGAGTTTATTAAAAATATATGCAGCGCAGAGCATCAGTAATAGTTTTAAAGGACAATTTGGTTCTACTGGTTAAATTAAAGGAGCAAGACAAACTTCTTCCACGGGCTACATGGGTTTTCCCTTTTCTAAACATTACAGACGACAGCAGCCCAAGGAAAGAGATAAATGATTTTTTGAGTTATATGCGGATTAATTATAAATTAACCGACCAGGTTTTCAAATACGCCCCTAGCGAGAATCCAAAGCTTACTTATTTCGTTTACGTAGCAGATTATGTCAAAGGGGAGCCGGAAATATCTAGATTTTTCCAGTCTTATAAATGGGTGCCTATAAAGGACATAGTCGCTTATTCTACTTCTTTTATGGATGACCACGTCTCAAAATATCTTAACGAAATCGCAGAAAAAACAGAGAAGTTTAAGGATTTATAGATAAAATTCAACCGTATAAATCTGGTTTATTTGGTTCTTCTTTTTTATTTAATTTCTTAAGCATGTCATCTATTTTTGCAAGAGTTTGCTTGTATTCGGATACAAGTTCTCTTGTGTCGACATGTATGCCGAGAGGCGAAAGTGCGTTTATTAAAGCGGCTGCAGCAACTCCATCTGGTATTTCTGAATGGGTCTCAGCCATCAAGAGCGTTACTGGGATACCCTCCATCTTTGATTTTAAGGTTAACTCTGCGTTTAAACCGATTATTGCGCCATCTTCGAGTTTTCTTGCATTTGCTGGCTGGAAACCGTCTTTAGTAGAGACATAATACAGATCGCTAACGTCTTTGCCCTTGTCTATCGCAAGGCCATCCAGACATATTATGCCCTTGAATTTGTATTTCTTGTAAATCTCAAATATTTGTCCTATCAATTCGGTTATTGCCTCTGAATCCAGTGGAAACTGGGAATTTATAAAAAGCGAATTTTCCGCTTGTAATATTCTTACCGGAAAACTTATTTCGCCTCTGTCGATTACAGCTACCGGCGTTTCAATATCAATATCGATGTAACCGATGTCTTTTATAGCGCCTTTTTCTTCTAAGTATCTACTCGCCAATATTGATATGTAACCAACTGTTTGGAAAGCGGTAATTATGTATCCTCCGCTCTTTGGAGCTTTTTTAAAATAGAATTTAGCCATAAGAAGGTTTGTTTTACTTATTATAAATGCTTTGTGCTTTATTTAATGAATTATTAGAAGATCGCCGGCACAACGTATATAAAATTAATAATTGTCATTATAATTGCTATAGCAAAGAATGTCGCCCAAATAGTTTTGTTCCAATTCATTACTTTGTATCCATCCAATGGGTTTATCGGTATTAAATTAAATGCTGCTAGATAGAAGTTTATATAAGAACCTAAACCGGTTACTAGCAAACCAAATGCCAGCAGATAGGAAGGGAAGCTATTAAAGGCCAGATTAAGAAGTAAAAATAAGCTTAGGAATATAAAACCGAATATAATGTTTATTCTGGGGCCCGCGAATGAAATTCTTCCGTAGCGTTCCGTAAATCCTTTTGGATCTATGTACTGTTCTCGTGGGTCCGGCTCAAAGTAAGTTGCACCCGGCGCCGCAAATATGAAGCCTATCAATGCGGTTATTATTGCTAGCAATATGCCCCAAACCCAGATTCTAAATTCTGCATGATATCTGTATTTTTGTGCGGTAAACTTATGCATCAATTCATGCATTATAAAGCCGCATCCGAGGACTATAGCCGAAGCTATGAATACCAATATAAACCCTACACTAGTGACATCACCGCTATCTAAAACGTAAGCAAATGCGAGCGAAAGAACTAGCCACGCAATGAGTATGTTCTCAACTTCTATCAGTGTGAACCTTTTAGAAAAATTTATAAGAGAAGAATAAAAACCTGGCCCGCGTTTATTTACTATCTTTACTTTTGGCATATACCTAACTTAATCATCTCTTTGTATATATTAAGTAACTCCTCGATTTCAAATAAGAAAACCTTTTCCTTTATAAATGAGTCGTCTAAAGTTTCAAGTTTTTCCTTTAATTCACTTTTAGTATGAAGGGCCATTTTTCCCCTGCTGTCTAGTATAGCGGAATAAAGATTTTTCTTTTTGTGCTGAAATATGGCTCTACAGAAATCTAAAAATCCTTCGTCTATGTCAATATGTTTAGGTAAAAGTTTTATTACGACTGAATCGACAGAAGGCGTTGGTCTGAAACATCCTTTGCTAACGTTAGTTATTTTCTTTACTTCACATGTATATTGACAAAATACAGAAAGCATAGAGTAGTCTCTTATTCCGGGAATAGCGAGCATCCTCTCTCCAAATTCCTTTTGGTACATTAAAACCGCGAAAGAGCCGGCTCTTTTGTTAAGAAAGTATATTATTTTTGTCGTCACAGGAGAAGATATAGAATATGGAAGGTTCGAAACTATCTTATTAACGTCATCTGGGAAATTTATCTCCAACGCATCAGCATTTATGAACTCCACGTTTTTCATATCTTTCAACGCCATTTTTGAAGAGTCTAATAAATTCAAGTCAATTTCTATAGCGTAAACCTTCTTAACTTTTTCTGCGATTACCTTTGTAAGTCTTCCGTCACCGCTTCCTATCTCTAATACTATATCCTTTTTACTTAGCTCCGCAGAATCCACTATTTTATTCATTATGTTTATATCTCTAAGGAAAACTTGCGTATTTCTCATACTATGATTTTTAATACCTGTTCATTCTTTACAGGCTCGTCATTTTTTATTTTTAGGCCAGTTCTACAATCTATTGCGCCCTTATAGTTTTTTGCGACATCCGAATGTACAAGTTCAGCAACATCGTGTGGGGTTGAATTTTGTTCGACTATATAAGCGTCCGGCAATATTCTTCCGCGGCTATCGGATAGTTTTTTTTCATCCTCAACAGTAAATACGACTTTATTTTTCATAACATTTAATACGAGTTCGTTTAGTGCTTGTTGTATCCCGGTGTTGCCATGTTTTTTAATTATTTGATTTATTATATCAAGCGCTTTGATCTGTTCTTTATTTAGATCCTTCTTGATTTTTATCGAATCTTGATAATAATCTATAAAACCGTGTTTATTTGCCTCTTTGAGTGTAAGTTCGGCCGCCGCGGAGCAAGGAACAATAGGGTACTTGAAATGAGCTTTTAGATCTTCTAGGCGGTCCTTCAAATTTTCAGCAGCATCCATTTTATTTGCCGCGATAACCATTGGTTTGTCTTTATTCAAAACGTAGTCACTTATTAATTCTGCGGAGTGTTCGTCTATGCTTTTTATGTTTAAGTTTTTTACGACCTCTTTAATCGTAGGGAATTTAAACTTTAGCCCAGAAAGCGCTTTGTATACGGCTTCTGATATGTCTTCTACACCGTGCAATTTTACTCTTAATATTATTGATTTTATCCATAGTCTTAATTCATTTCTCACCATCTCTACGTCTTTTTTAGGATCATAATTTATTGCGGGGTTCCCTGCGCCATCGGTTTTGCCGGATATATCAATGACTTGGATTAAGCCGTCTGCTTCCATTGCATCGCTAAGAAATTTATTTCCCAAGCCTTTGCCTTCGTTTGCGCCTTCTATTAAGCCAGCCACGTCTATCATCTCTAAAGGTACAAATCGCACACCGTTTACACAGGGAGAATTATGCGGAGTGCATTTTGTATTAAATTCTTTCTCCGGGCATTTTACAGTAACGTATGCGATTCCTTTATTTGGCTCTATAGTGGTAAATGGTCTGTCCTCGATCTGTACGTCTTCTAATGTTAAAGATTTAAAAAAAGTACTTTTTCCTACATTAGTCCTGCCTATTATTCCTACTTTCATAAAAGTATAATCGAAGAAACAACCAGGGTTAAAACAAGAAATACAATTCCATAGCCAGCAATCTTAACAAGATCGGCTTTTATCGCCGTGTAAAATGCAGACAATACCAGATTTATTATCACTATAATCGCAGCTACGGTTACGTAAAATTGACTATCAAAATAAACTAGCAGTAACATTATTAAGACCTCTAAAAATATAAAATAAATATTTAGGATGTGGTCGATTTTTATCTTTTCTGAAATAACATCTATTTCAGACTCTGTGTAAGTTCCGATTAGATACCCTACCGGAAATGAAGCAGAAACTAGCAATAGCAAAAGAATATTCGACATTATACTCAGCATGAAATCTAATGAAAATACATTAATAAATACCTAAGGACTAACAAGATAATCCGCTATGGATAAACTTAATAAAAACGCTTCGGACCTCCAGACAGAGCAGTCTTTAGTTGCATCGAACAGTCTCTATTACTTTTTTAGATTTTTATCTAAATCTTTCATAGCCTTTGTAGTAAGCATATTTCTGGTTAGATTTCTTGGGTCTATTGATTATGGTATCTACACCATCGCTACGACTTATTGGGTAATGTTCACAACAATAGCATCTATTGGCTTGGGTAGTGCCGTGCAATATGGAATAGCAAAATATAGATCAAATAATGAGTTAGGGAAGCTAAACTGGTTGGTAAGACACTATCTTAAGATACTTACAATAAGCTCGATACTAGGTTCCATTGTGATGTTTCTTTTAGCTGGACCTATCGCAATAGCATATAGAGTACCTGAAATAAAAAGTCTTATCGAGATTTTATCGGTAGGTATAGTTTTCTATGCAATCACCGAAAGCTTTGCCGCTAATGTTTATATCGGTTTTCAAAAGATGAAATATACTTTTTGGTCAGGCATAGTTTTTGATGCCCTGAGACTTGTACAGGTTTCAATAGTATTTTTTGGTTTAGGACTGCTTGGGGTTATAACATTTTATGATGTTATTTACGTAATTGTTACGGTGATATCTCTATACTTTGTTTACAGGTTATTGCATAAAAATAATACTCAAAAAGAGATTCCGATTCCAAAGAAAGAACTAAGCGAATTTCATAGATATAATTGGTTTTCCTATGGAAATAACTTGATAGCTTACTTTTACGGTTCCGCAATAGCTCTTATTCTTGGGGTGTTTGCACCAAATCTATCATCAGTTTCATTTTTTACGGTAGGACTTAGTTTAGCCTCCTTGATATCGATGCCGGCAGGTGCGCTCAGCTCCGCATTTTTTTCGACAAATACAAAATATTTTGAAAAGAAGCAATTTGATAAATTTTATGAATTTATGAATTTAATCTTAAGGTATGTATCAATGTTTACTATACCTCTAGCGGTAGGAGGAATCATAGCGGCAGGGCCTTTAATTTCTTACTTTTATCGTTCGTCATTCTTAGGAGCGGAAATACCTTTCATAATAGCCATGGTAGCTACATTTTTAACCGCTCTATTTAATCCTTTGACAAACGTTGTAAGCGCTATAGGAAAACAAAAATATATTTTATATTCTAGTGTAGTGGGTGCAGTCGTAGGCCTTATAAGTACATTGATTTTAGTTCCAATTTTCTTAACTATCGGTGCAGCGTTTGTAATACTACTTTCGAGCGTCGCAATACTCGTAGTAAATCTTTATTATACATCCAGGTATATAAAAATAATTTTACCTTATCTTGTAATGTTTAAAATTACAATAGCATCGCTAATAATGGGAGGCCTTATCTACCTACTCGATAAAAAAGTTTCTTTATCTTTGCTTCCGTTTGTGCTTATAGGGAGTTTTATTGTATATCTTTTTATCATATATGCAATGAGGGTATTGACAAAGAACGATATAAACTTCTTCTTAAAATTAAGCAAGTTAGATAAATTTTTACATATAAAGACGTAATCAAAAACACTTTAATATATTTGAATCAAAAGAATGGTATGCACTTAAACGTAAAGGCGGTAGACTTAGACTTTGATGAAAAAACTAGAAAGCTTTACGCAGATAAAGTAGAAATTAATTCATCTGTTAGGAAACTTTCTGATATGAAAGACGTAATTTTTAATCAAAATTTTATAAATAACAGGAATAAAGATGACGGTCTTTATTACATGTTTAGGGCCGCTGGTCAGAACAAGAATAATACTATATTTGAAGCTCACGATATGCGCTACGATGTTACAGTTTTAATGAACTATGACGTGGGAGGTGAATTTAACAAGACTTTTGGTCATTACCACCCAATATGCAAAGGCAACTTAGCATATCCAGAGCTTTATGAGGTAATCTCCGGCGAAGTCATTTACATTATGCAGAAAAGATGTGAAAATGGAAGTTATGATGTAAAATTAGTACACGCAAAAAAAGGCGACAAGGTAATAATGGAGCCCAACTACGGTCACATAACCATAAACATAGGAAAAGGCTTATTAGTAGAATCCAATCTTGTTAATTCTAAATTTGAATCGGACTATAAGCCAATAAAGGAAATGCACGGTGGAGCGGTTTATTTGACCGATAAAAAGACCGTCATACTAAATCAGAATTACAAGAATGTATCGATAACTCACATGGAAGCACCAAAAATCGAATTTTTAGATCCGAATAAGAGTCTTTATGATGAATATATATCACACCCAGAACACTTTAAATTTCTAAATAACCCAGATTTTCTTTTATGGAAGCACGATGAATGGGATTTATCAAGCCAGCATTTTTGAATGTAGTCACAAGAAAGATTTAAAAGCAACAACATTTTCCTTATACTATTAAATTACTTATGACTGAGGATAATGAACTAAAAAGGATAGAATCCGAGACAGAGCACGCTGAAAAAAGAGTCGAAAAAGAAATCGAGAGCGAGAATGCTAGGTTAAAGAGAGAACTAGAAGAACTTAAGAAACAACAGGCTAGATTAGAGAAATTAAGAACAGAAGGTTCAAAATTAGAACAAATGAATCCAGCAAAAAAAGAAAAGATAACCGAAGTCGAAATACAATTAAACTTCGATTCAGCCACAAAAGTTTTAAAAACTTTATACAATGTATTTATACAGAAGAGAGTTTTGTTTTACATCTTACTTATACTCGCGGTATTGATAGGTATCGTTATACGTTCTGCAAGCCTGCCCGCTTTGGGAGCATCGCCGTTAATAGGCAATGGGTATCTCAATATGGGTGGCTCACTAACAGGTTTAGACCCGTACACATTTTATATCCAAATGAACAATATAATAAATACCGGTACGGTT
>JASHWD010000005.1 GCA_030044235.1 Candidatus Parvarchaeota archaeon
ACACCGCCAAGTTATACAAGTGTTATCCCGCCTACTTCTGCAGAGAATTACACTTCTGCTCTAGGGCAATGCAATGCCTTTTTCAACAACACAAACTGTTTTAGTGGGCATAGCAGTAACTATATTAATTTCAATGAGGGAGTCTTCGCACAAAACATAGAATGCACGCCGAATGGAATCTTTGCAAAGAATATAACCGACGCGTGGATAAGCTCTATATATCTTGCTAACGACGCAGGAAATTTCTGTGGAGATTTCTTAGGACATAAGAACTTTACGAATCCAACAGCCGGCTCTACTACCTTTTCGGAAACAATCTCAACGGGTTGTCCGACTTTTAATTCGAACGATTCTTCTGTGTCTATCGTTATAACAGTAAAGAACGTAGGTAATGACAACATAACCGAGCCTTATCTGGCGGTTTTATTCAGGGACACTAATATAAGCCAGATGTTTTATTCCGCTACGAAAACTTCGCTAACGAATGAGTACAATATATTTGAAGCGTTTGTCGATCAAATGGAAGGACAACCCGGTTTAAATGGCGTAATAGGAGTTAATTATAACAGCTCTTTTGATACGGACATGTTTGTTTACAATAGTCAGGACCCTATAAACCCGATACCATTACCACAACTTTTCTATAGCGATCCAAATTTACAGTATGAAAATGGTCCTTTTAATAATTCATTGCTGGGGCTTTGGATGTATATACCAAATTCACAGTCTGACGTTAGCGTGATAAGAACGGCAAATACATTCCTTACTCATGCAAGTTCAAACGTTTCTGGTGTACCTGTAATATCGCCAAATGGAACTGCAAGCTTCACCGTACAGGTTCCTATGGATTTATTTGAGGCACTTCTAGAGGGTAAATTCAACGTTAGCGTTTACTTTGGAAATACATTTAATGTTAACTGGTATGGTCCGAACTCCGGCATATCAAGTGATATAGCCCCAAATTATCCGGTCAATCCTCTTCTTCAATCTGGATACAGCGGAACGTCCTCAAATTATAACAACGAATATATAGAGCCTTCAGCTACGAGTACAAGCTATCTTTCGCCACCTTGGCAGTATATAGTCTCTTACACTATGAAGATGAACAAGCAGCCATTTTCTTCTACATCTGTATATTCAGATTCTCTGAACTTTTCCGTAGGCGCGCCGTCTTCAAATCAGTCAGTTATAAACAGTACAATAAATCCAACAGTAGTAGTAGTTAATGGAACAGGCAAGTACACTTTGACTTCGTCTCAGCTTGTAGGCTCTTCTATATCATGTTTTGCTTCTGAAGATAATGTACAAGACTTTAGTGTCTTCTGGAGTACACAAGTAGTCTCACCTAGAAATCTAGAATATGCGGTAGAAAATTCGATATCTCCTAACGGTGCGGTTATATCGAACGCGGTTATTACACGTTGGATAGGGCTTCTATTTTCGCCTTACACAGATGAAACAGTCCTTAACTATGATAATCTTCCTGTCTATCCTGTCTCAGAAGTTTCTATGCAACTCCAGAAACCTACTATAAATAATACTGAAGCAACAACATCAAGTCAAGCATTTATTTATTTCGGTAACGGCACAGAAGACCCATTATTTAGCAATCTTTCTAGCAATTATAATATTTTGTCAGCAGTACCAAACATAACACAAAGTGCGGTTCCTACCTCGATATACGGCTTCACATTGGTTTCAAATAATCTTTTAGGAAACAGTTCTATACTTAGAATTGCCGGCACACAAGTTTTAAACAATGATAGCGAATTTACAAATAAAAACGTTCAATTAACTCTTTCTTATGGGGGCTGCACCTTCTCTAATACAACTAACAGCTCTCAGGTACTGGTAGTTGCGCCAAGCGAGTCTTCCTGCGCGGCCGATATGACAAGTGGATTGCCATCATCTGAAGTGGATTTAGCAACAATAGAAGTCAGTTCAAGTTACGGTCCATTTTATGTTGAGATGTATAATACCTCGCAGCTAGATCTTGCAAATCTTAGTCATTCAGGCACTGTAGTGGTTTCTTCTAACGTTTCGACCAGCGTTAATGGCGTATTTACAGCTTCCCTTAATATTACAGAACTTGTCAGCAATGGCTTTACATTGGTTTTCGGAGTAGAACCACAAACGACTGTACTTGACAATTCAGATGTATATTTGTATTATCTTAATGATACGCCGTTTAATTGTGATATAGTTAATAATATTTTCGACATAAATAACAACGATGTTCAATTAATTTCTCCTGGAGAGTATAGTGCACCTAATGGTACAATAATGTGCTATCTAAAGAACACTTTTCCGGGTATAAGGGCAGTATTTTTGACGCCAGAAAGCTCCTGCCACGGTAAAATAAGTTGTCTTACGACTACATATGAGTATATGGGAAGTGGGGATATTGGTTTGGGTATATCGGTACAAAACGTTAGCGCAAAAGAGATATACATAACTGACAATGGCGCGCCAATAAATTCGCAGGATTTAAATTTAGAAAGCTTTGAACAGTCAACGGATAAATGCAATCTTAAAGATAGAGTGGTAACAAACGGTCTGCTTAACATTTCCGGTTGCGCTATGATAGTCGGGGGTAACTACACCTTGAACTTTACGGAATACAATGCCGCGGAGCAACAAACCAACATTTTATCGACATATTTCCAGGAGATACAACACACTGCGTCAGGGGCATTTCTATCCCTATCACCATTTTCAATTTCAGATAACCCATCCTTCGCCGAAAATATTAGTTTTAATACGCAGTCTATCCCGACTTCTGTGCCAGTAAGCTTTTCAATAAGCAATCAAGGTACTTGTTATGGAATAAGGATATTAAGCAATTCACCTTATCCTTACGCAGAAGTCCCGTATCAGGTTATCTCCTCGTCCGGATCTGACTGTACATATGAATTTATTCTGAATAAGAATAACGCTTATAATGATGCAAGCTACATAATATTTGGTGGTGAAGAAGCTTCCCCCGTCTCATATTCCAATAACTGGCTTAATGTTTCGGCTACACCGTATACTGACTTTATAACTACTAAGGTTTATTCGCTTGACCTTTTAGGAAATTGCAAATCGTCTGTCGGTCCATGCATAAGCGACTTTTCATTTGATAACTCCGGTAGCTTGGGTAACGTTCTTGTAAATAATGTGTCCGCTTCGCCGGCTTCGATAGCCGAAACGTTGTCAGGTCCAATAGAAGATTGTTTCGCGGTTTCTTATTCCGCTTCTCAGCAGGTTATATGGGACGAGTCCGGCTTTGGCGGGATAAACTATAATGAAAACAAACTTTACCAGATAACAAATCCCTCTTCTAGTATAGTAAGCACCTACTGCATATTCAATGGTGCACCAGTAATAACCGATTCAGTTTCATTTGATGGAGAGCCACTTTCATTTAATATACAAGATAATCTAATCTCAAATTTCTCTTATTTAGAAACATACGACACAAAAACAGGACAAACTAAAGACTTCTATGTTCCACCACCTAAATTTGTTGGATATAATGGAAGTTACTCCAAAGAAAGCATAAGCGAACCAGAAGTAAAGAGCGTAACAGCTATAGACCCTTACGGTCTTTTACAAAGTTGTGTTGCTAATAACGGTTACCCGACCTCAACGGTTTTCGCAGCAGGCGCGCCAATAACTCCTACGCCGTCTTCAAGTGGATATTATTGCTTATTCGGCTTGGAGCCTACTTATACATCTGAATTATCGGTAAATGGTCCGGATAATGTTTATACTACCGCGGGAGGCGAAACAATAGGTCTGCTCTACAAACCCGGTGTTTATAATCTAAGTGTCAATGGAGTAAATAATACAGTATACGGAGACTGTTCCTTGACCTCTTTGATATCATCGACTTCTAATGTGCAGCATGTTTCTTCTTCTGAAACGCTTTATCTAAGTGGAGGAGGCCTAACTTGGCCACAGGTCGAAGTAAACGGTACATGGACTAATTATAATCCTTCAAACACAGGAGAAGCCTTATAGCTACTTACACAGCACCAGTTGGATTTTCCTCGGATATATTATTTAATCCTTCCGCAGTTGGTGGTTCAGGGTCAAGCTATAATATGATAGGGGAATGTCCTGTAAACGAAACAATAGAAAACTACACGCTCTGCGTATCTATTCTCCCTACCCCTACTGTAAAATTAGAAAACGGTAGTTATGATGGAATAGAAGGGTTGCCTAAGCCGTCGGTAGGAAACTACAATAATTCAAATGGCGGTAGTTCATATGGTCCTGGCGATTACGTTGGCGGCGGTTGTCTGATAAATAGTAAATATTCCTGTCAACCGACTGATGGAAGTTTATCTCTGAACCTACCTTCACCTAGAGATGTAATTAGTACAACTGGAACCGCGACATATACAATACCTAATCTTTATGAAAGTTCATCAGCACCAATATCCGTGAATAGCGACTCTTATAGTTGCAATGGATGGATAGACGCAGCAAATCAAAGTTCCGGAGGAACTACAAGTAACATGTCTTGTAACACTAATAATATAGACTGCAGTGTTACACTATCTGTAAATGGAGGAGATGGTAATGGAAACATTCAATTTTCGTGTACAGCTTCCGATCACAACGCGACTTATAAATATGTAAGATCACAAGGTTTGAATCTAACCGTAAATAGTATAACAACTTCACAATCCGAAACTACTGGGCCATTAGGAAACCTGACTTGTGGTAACTACACTAATTATATACAGCAAAATGTACAGACCGGTAAAGCTAGTTGGAAAGCATATGTAAGCAACGGCTTAAACGATGTTGGAGGTTGCCAGGCACCGAGAGACGTTTTCAACATAACGGAACCAATAATAAGCAATACAAGTAGAAGCGTCGGTTTCCAATATACTTATAGTTGTCCCGCTGGCTACTCCGGGACAATAGTATCCTGCGCAGTTCCTTCTTCAACCAACTTGAAAGGCTCTATACATGTTACAAACAGTTGCACCGACACATCTTACATTAAATTTGAATCATACACTGTAACAGAGCCAGCACCGGCTGGAACCGACGGTGAAGTACCATTAGGTTGCAATTCTTTTTCGGAACCTAACTATACTACTCCGACAATCGCAGATGGATGTATCGCTGACCACGTAGGGGAAACATTGTCTATAAACTCATCTTACGCACTGCAGTACATGAATACTACAATTGGTGATTATTTGGGAGTCGGTATAGGCGTTATAAGTCAAACCGTTTCTTCCAATATTTCTATACCTCAGAGCGGATCTCAAGCAATCATAAAGGACCAATACCTTAGCGGACTATCAGTCTCACAATATGAAGCTACCAATATAATTACAGATCTATATCCTACAAACTTATTACTTTCTAATTTACCAGCACAAGCATTGTTTACTTCTTCTCTTTATCCTTATGACCTTCTAAACGTACTTCTTCTGCAGAACCCTTACTTTAAGATTTATGGTCTTCCAGGATTTGTTAACGGAAGCGTGTTTGATTACGCATTGAATCTTTTCACCGGCGGAACATCTGCAAATTGTATCGGTGGAGTAACCGAGGGAGGATATGACATGTACAATTTCGGCGAAGGCGAACTGTGTTCTGGAGAGAATCCGCTAGCTAACTATCCAAATGGAATATACTTGTCTTTAGGTACGTTAAATGAAGGACTACATGCGATAGAATTTTATAGCGTTAGCGAAACTGGTAATACCGCCGCGCCTACAGTCAACGTTTACAACACTGTCGGTAGCGCTTATAGTCTGAATGCTGCTTGTACAAATGGAAACGAGAGAGTATTTACTTCAACATATAAGGGCGGTAAATGGACACTTAACGTAACTTCTGATGAAGAATGTAATACTATAAACAATAAACTTTATGGTTATATAATCAACTGTATATATCAGACTCCAGGCAATCTAACATTCACAACAGCCTCTAAATACTACCTTGGGTATAACCTGCCGACTTTGTGGAATGTCAGTTACACTTTGCTTGTATCGCCAAAGACATATGACATAATCCCAGTTCCAGTCTATAAAGTCGATGCTAGCTTTGGCTCTTATCTCTCTTTTACTCCAAAGTACGATACTATATTCAATGAGCAAGGACTTCCTAGTAATTATAAATGGACTATAACATACAGCACACAAACTATATCGAGTACTAATCGCAACATAACGGTAGTAACCGCACCCGGTACGTATAGTTTTTCGGTAGCAACATTAAGCAATAAATCTTCTACTCTTGATTGTACTACAACTTATACTCCTTCGCCAGCAAAAGGTTCCTTGGAGGCAGGCTTAACTGAAAATGTCACTTTTACACCTTCCACAGCTTGTATAACAACATTCTTAAACACAAACCTGCCATCCGGTTATATATGGGCTGTTGACTACGATGGTAGAAATATCTCCATCTCTACAAGCAATAGTCTATCAATTACATTGCCAGCCGGTTCTACCGGATTTTATTCTTATTCGGCGCTAATCGAAGGACTTAAATGTACTGCTTCAGGGACTGCTGAAGCAGGATCCACCAGTACACCGTCATGGTCCTGTACTACAAAATTCACAGAATCTGGTCTTCCTTCAGGTACCACTTGGACAGTAAACTATAATGGAGCAAATCTTTCAAGTACTTCGACTACCAATACGTTTTCTACCGGCGCCGGGAAATTTGTATACACAATCTATTCTCCTACCGTTAGCGGTTGCGCATATAACCCTTCGCCGTCATCAGGGATTATAGCTGCTGGGTCCTCACAGTCAATAAGTTATACTCCTGGTTGTACTACTACGTTCACAGAATCCGGATTACCTTCAGGCATAACGTGGAAAGTGATTTATGACGGCATAAGTCAATCAGGTTCTTCGTCAACTATTCAAATTAAAACTGGTGCAGGCACGTTTTCGTATACTGTAAACTCCCCAAGCGCTAGCGGATGTACCTATTCACCTTCCCCGGCATCAGGCAGTCTTGTAGCAGGATCCTCACAGTCAATAAGCTATACCGGTACCTGTACGACAACATTCTCAGAGTCTAATCTACCTTCTGGTACATCTTGGACCGTCACATACAACGGCGCGACTAAATCAAGCACATCAACTACAAATACATTTACTACCGGAACCGGAACTTTCTCATACAGCGTAAGCTCATTGAGTATTAATTCGTGTACCTATTCGCCTTCTCCAGCATCAGGAAGCCTAACTGCAGGGTCCTCACAATCAGTAAGCTATACTGAGAGCTGTACTACTACATTCACAGAATCTGGTCTTCCTTCTGGGTATACTTGGTCCGTTACGTATGACGGTAGCACGGCATCAGCATCAACAGGCTCTTCTATAGCGATAAGCACGGCCCCGGGAACTTATACAGCATCGGTTTATGTTTCCGATTTGTCATGCTATTCTACCGCTAAATCTGTCAACGCCGGAGGCACTGCCTCTTTTAGCACTTGGAACTGTGTGGTTTTCTTTTTTATATCTTCAGGTAGCCCGTTGCCAAGTAGTAGATATGATGAGACTGTAACACTAAATGGAGTTTCCCTTACAGCAAATTGGGGAAATAATAGAGTTACTTTACCTGATGGACAGACAGGCTTAGAGTTCAGTTTTGGAGGTCTTAGTCCTGGCAGTTCATATTCCTGGTCGGTAAATAGTCCAATAAATGGAGTCTTCGGCGATTGTGGTACTTTAACAGGATACGATCAATGGAATGCGAACGTTTCGAGCGGTAGCGTGTACGCGGGGGAAAATAAATCAGTTTATTATTCAGTGTCATGTCCAACGTGAGGAAAATATGAACAAAAAAACAATCATTTTATTGGCAGCTATAATAGTTGTAGCTACGGTGCTCGTTTTATTAAGTTACAAATTATATTTTACAAATAAGAGCACCCAGCCAACATTTTTACAAAGAGAAAATAATTTACAAGTATTCTCCTCACCAACTTTATCGTTTAATTTCACCGATGATTTCTCTCTTGTAAACGCAAGCGGTCTGCTAGCTCCAAGCAATTATAATTCTGCTGTTATTTATTATAATTTAAACAGTTCATTGGTGATAAACGTGATTCAGAATGAAAGTAATGAAACCTTTGATTATGATTATAGTCTATTAAAATCCGAGTTCTCGATGACTAATTACTCGTATACAAATATATCTACGAACGGTTACTCCGGCGTAGAAGTTATCTCAAAGTATCCCAGCATCTCATACGGGATAGTTTTAATAGCAGGGCCTTCCGGTTATTATACCGCGATTTATATAACTAATCCTTATTCTGCGTTTATAGGCACGGTAAACAACTTATTAAACACCGTAATGAAAACTATAAGATTTGCACCTTCGCCATTTATATGATTTTATGTTTCGATTGGCAAATTTAGGACATTAATACCTATATGAAAACTCGCACAAATATAGATAACATAAAGATAAAATTGGAAAAAGACACAAATATAATAGTTGGTCAAGCGCACTTTATTAAAACCACCGAAGATCTTTACGAAGCCCTTGTAACTTCATCGCCGGTAATAAAATTTGGGATAGCATTTAATGAAGCTTCCGGGCCGAGATTGGTAAGAACCGATGGAAATGATGATGTGCTTGTGAGGGCATCTTCAGAAATCGCAAAAAAGATAGGGTGTGGCCATATATTTGTCGTATTAATCAAGAACGCTTACCCGATAAACGTCTTGAACAGAATAAAAGCCTTAGATGAGGTACTTAGCATTTACGTAGCAACAGCGAATGATATTTCGGTAATAGTCGCCGATGATTCCAATCAAGGCAGGGGTGTAATCGGAGTAATCGACGGTAAATCGCCTCTAGGATTAGAAAATCAGGAAGATAAAGATAAAAGAAAGAAATTTCTAAGAGATATTGGGTATAAACGATAAGTCGGGGTAGTACAGCGGTAGTACGCTGCCCTCATGAGTTGCTGTGAAAGGCAGAGGTCGTGGGTTCGAATCCCGCTCCCGACAATTTTATTACCTTTAAACACCAGCTTATATTATGGACTACAGTTTTTTAGAAGGACTGGTGATAGGCGCAATCATTTTTTCTTTTTTGTTCGTTTTTATAATGTGGATATTGGTAAGGCGTTTGGCAGCTAAACTTTTTGGCAACTGGATGAATACAAAGTTATCTAAAGAAGTAAATAAATCTCTCGAAATACAAAGACCGGTTATAAAAGGAAAGATAAGCGAAGAGATGTTTCCTATAACTTATGGAAAGCTTGGAAACCTATCGGATCTAAGATTTATCGGAAATCCAGTGGACTATGTTGCATTTGAAGGTTTGTCTGATCCGGGTAGAAAAGTAGACATAAAGTTCATAGAAGTAAAAACTGGGGCATCAAAATTGAATAAATCCGAAGAGAGGATAAAAGACGCCGTTCAAGACAAAAGAATAAGTTGGGATGAGATTTATCTTTAAAGTTTGTGCTCAGTAGATAACTATTTAAGTAAAAAAAAACAATTTTATTTATGGCTTTAAAACTTAAAAACGTGGGCGCCACTTACGGCCTAAGAGTTTACACAGACAGCGGCTCTTATTTCGGTGACGTTGACGAAGCTATCATTCAGGACAACAGAATAGTCGGTTGGAGAGTAAAAGCAGGGTCTTCTTCAAATCTTTCTAAAATGATAAAAGGCGCTAAAGGAGCTATAATACAGCACAACCTTGTAAGAGCGATAGATGATATAGTGATAATCTCAAATATCGTTGCATCGCCTTCAGAAGAAGAGCCGAGTCGAGAGCAGCAAATATAATTCTAAGTTAGAATCTAAATGGTTTATAAATATACAAAGTCTTTAATCGAAAGCAAAATATGACGGATAATATATTTAGTATACCTTTCAAGACGACCGGAGATATAAAAACACCCTCAAAAATGGTCGATCAGGTAATAGGGCAAGAGCAGGCAGTAGAGATAATAAAAAAAGCCGCTACCCAGAGAAGAAATGTATTGCTTATAGGCATCCCAGGTACCGGTAAAAGCATGCTAGGACAAGCGTTGTCTGAACTATTGCCTGCAGAAAAACTGGTAGATATGATTTCTCTTCCAAATCCCAAGGACGAGAACGAACCGATAATAAAGACTGTACCAGCAGGAGAAGGCAAACGAATAGTTGCTCAGGCAAAAGCTAGAAATCTAACCGGAATCAACAGTAATAATAGTATCCTTGTATTCTTAGGCATCATGGTCGCTATTTTCATAGCTTATGATATAATAACTTACTGGGTTAGTAG
>JASHWD010000029.1 GCA_030044235.1 Candidatus Parvarchaeota archaeon
AGCGTTGTAGTTTAAATGCCATTAAAACTACAAACGAAGTAATAAAAATACAGAAAAACAATTAAACTACAACGCTTAATCTTCTAGAAACTATTAATACTAGTTATATTCTTAATCAGGCTATAATGGAACCTAAACTGAATTTAATGGGTTACAAACCATCCGGTTTATCGATGCTTTTAGAACTTGGCCAGCCACGTGTTGGCGGAGAGAGAATGCCTTTTTATGTGAGCAATGAAGATCTATCGTTTGCCGAAAAGATTCTTCCAAAATTTGCTGGCATAGAACATTATGTAGGTATATGCGGTGGGGGGACGGGGGACCTATATCTTTTAAGTAAGCTGGAATCAGAACTTAAGACTGTTACTTTAGTAGATAGCAGTGGTTGGCAGTTAGGCAATTTCAGAGAGCTTGCTGATATATATAATAAATCACATTCAGAAGCAGAATATGGTGCACATATTAGACATCACTATAAAAAAGACAAATCTCATACTGGGTACGATGATCAAACAACTTTAGGTTTACCTAAATTTAAAGCTCTTCCGACTATCGCTCTAAAGCATTCTAATATCGAAAAATATTTAAAAAACATAAACGTTAAAGGCAAGTATTTTGTTTATCTATCAAATACTTTATGGTGCTGGTGGACGGCGAGCGAAAAGGAGGCTAAAGCATTAGTCTCTAGTATATGTGATAACCCGAATATAGAAGATGGCTCTATAATCGTCGCATCTGGCTCAGCATATCCATCGGCAATCCCAAGTGATTATGAACAAAAATGTCCTATGTATTTGAAAAGCAATAACAAATTATTACCGATATCTCAGACTGATCAAGTTATTTCACTAAACTAAACTATTAATTAAACTGCTCTCTTTAACTAATTATATGAACGGAGTTTTTCTTTTAGGCTGTGGTGAAATGGGCAATGTTATAGGGACAGACTTAATGGAGACATATGCTGGTGATTTAACATTTGCTGACAGAGATTTAAGCAGAGCAAATAAACTAGCCGAGAGATATCCAAATAGAAATGTAAAAACCGTCTCGGTAAATGTAAAGGATCACGATGCTTTGGTAAAAGCCTTGAAAGAATCTGCTGCCAAAGTAGTCGTGAACGCGGTTAACTATTATTTTAACCTAAATGTAATGTCGGCTTGCTTGGAGGCCGGAGTTCATTATTTGGACTTAGGAGGGATGTTTCATACCACTAAAAAACAAATGGAGTTAGATGCAGAGTTTAAGAAAAAAGGCTTAATAGCGATTCCTAGCTGCGGCGCTTCTCCCGGCATAACAAACGTTCTTGCTGCGGCTGGCGCTAGAAATTTTGATAAGTTAACTGATATAGAAGTTAGTTTCGCGGATAAGGATTACACAAAATATCCTACTTCTACAGTCTTGCCATATTCTATACTTACTCTTTTTGATGAGTTCGGTGAAGAACCTGTTTTGTGGGAGAACGGCGTTTACAAATCGGTTCCACCTTTAGGCAGGGGGAAGGATATAACATTTCCACACCCGCTAAAAAAAGCTAGATGTTTCCATACACTACACTCTGAAGCTGCTACATTACCATCTTCTTTTCCAGATCTTAAAAATTGCAGTTTTTTGGGAGGATTTGACCCTAGTCTAGTCGAGAAGATAAAATATCATTTAGAATCGGGGTTCTCATCGCACGAAAAAATAACGCTGCCTGATGGACAGGTAGTTTCTCCTCGTGATGTAATAGTCCACATGACAAACAAATTCATACCAACTCCCGATATAAAAGTAAAAGACATGGAGTTTTTAAGAGTGGAGCTGAAAGGAAAACGTAAAAATAAAAGCAAAAAATTAATTGTTTATTGCAAAAGCGTAACAAACAAGAAATGGAATATCCCTGCGGGATCATGGGATACCGGAGTCGCCCCCTCTGTAATTGCCCAAATGATTGCAAGAGGAGACGTAAAACAAACTGGGGTAGTACCTCCAGAACTAGCACTAGTTCCAGAAATTCTTTTCAAAGAACTAGAAAAGAGAGATATGAAGATATGGATAGCTAATAAATAATTACTAAGATGAGTTACACATCTCTGCAGGTACATTTTTAGTCCTTCTATATTCGTCTACTAACTTACCTCTGACATTGTTCCACTTTACTACGGTAACAGGCGAAGTATAATCTATCTTTGGATAAAATTTGCGCATTCCATTTAAAAGGTCTTCTTGCGTTCTAAATCCGTCTGCGTTATATTCTTCTTTTGTTACTTCTGAGAGCGTACAATATCTTACTCCGGTTATATCAACCATTACGGCCCAAGGTTCAAGATGACAGCACACCAGCGCGGTTCCCTCTTTATAATCTCTGTGACCTTCTCTTATAGTTATTTGCTTTTTTTCGCTGAGAACATTTTCACGCATTTGTGTGTCTTGAGCAATTAATATCGCGTATAAAGGTTGTTTCATTTATTTTTAAGAAAGATTATAGTTTAAATAGTTATAGACATTATTCGCTGCCACTTTCAGAACTATTGTAAGGCACAACATCATAAGTAGTACCTACGGCTTTCTTTAATGCTTCTTTGAAAGCGGAAATTGTTTTATCAAGATCCTTTTCTGAGTGAGAATAAGACGTGTATATACACTCCTGGTTGTCGGCATCCAGCAAAATACCTCTCTTCATTAGTTCATATTGAACTTTAACATAAAAGTCGCTTACAGAATTTCTCAAAGAGGAATAATCGTATATCAGTTTCTTAGAATAAAATATCTGAAATAGACCTGGAACGCCAAGTATCTGCAAAGGTATCTCCAAGTCTTTTGCTGTCTTTTCTATAGACGTCATAAGTCTTAGACTGTAACGCTTAAGATTTCTATACACGTTCTTGTCGCTAAGTATTTTCATTGTTTCGTTTGCTGCGGTTAAGCAAACTGGATTTGCATTGTAAGTTCCGCTGTGCGTTACCTTGCCGGGTCCGATCCCAAAGTAATCCATTATCTCTCTTTGTCCTGCTACCGCCGATATAGGGTAGCCGTTGCTCATAGATTTAGCATAAGTAGCTATGTGCGGCTGGACACCATAAAGTTCCTGTGCTCCCCCATAAGCTACCCTAAAGCCGGTCTTTACTTCATCGAATATCAAAAGAATATTGTATCTGTCGCAAAGTTCTCTTAGAAATTTAAGGTAACCTCCCCTAGGTGTTACTCCGCCGGAATTTCCCATTATTGGTTCTGTAATTATGGCAGCTATTTCATTGTGTCTTTTTTTAACCGTTTCTTCTACAGCTTCGAAATTGTTCCACGGTTCTACTATTATAAATTTCTCTATCTCTTTTGGAACTCCCGCTGAATGTATGAATGGCTTTGTGCTTGGCCATGTATAAGGCGGATGTGCAGAATAAAGAAGATAGTCACTCCAGCCGTGGTAATGCCCTTCAAATTTTAGTATGACGTTTTTCTTTGTATACGCTCTTGCCAGTCTTATCGCGTGCAATGTAGCTTCTGTACCGCTCGAAGAAAATCTGACCGTATCCGCACATGGAACGGCTTTTACTAACCTCTCTGCCGTTTCTAGTTCTAGTTCCGTGTCAAATCCATATATGACACCATTTTTCTTTGATTGTTTAATTACGGCTTTTTCTACTTGCGGATAACTATGTCCTAGTATTACAGGTCCGAAGCCTAATCTGTAATCTATATACTCATTACTGTCCACATCCCATATGTGAGACCCGTAAGCTCTTTTTATAAAAATAGAGGCTGCTGCAGCGGGGCCTACATAACAGAACCGTGGGTTTCTCCAAAGTCTTGCATTTGAATCTACGCCGGCCGGTAAATATTTTAGTGCCTTTGAGTAAAGCTCACATGATTTTGTTAATTTGAATACTTTATTTTTAGCCATATCGTACTTATTTGAGTATTATTGGTTTTATATTTATAAATTCCAGTAAGCCATATCTTGAAAGTTCTCTCCCTATCCCGCTATCTTTTATTCCGCCAAATGGAATTCTAGGGTCTGACTTTGTAAAGTCGTTGACATAAACCATTCCGCTTTCTAATTTACGCGCCGCGTTTACACCCCTATTGTGGTCTTTTGTCCAGATGCTACCACCCAATCCGAAATTAGAATCATTTGCCATGCTCAAGGCTTCCCTTTCATTTTTTGCTATAAATATCATTGCTACAGGTCCAAAAACTTCCTCTTTTGCCACGCGCATGCTATTTTTTATGTTTGTTATAACGGTTGGAGCAAAGAAAAAGCCTTTATCTCCGACTCTATTCCCGCCACACTGTATCTTTGCACCCTTCCTCTTTGCGTCATTAACCTGCGCTTCTATAGTCTTAAGTTGTTGAAGGCTTGCAAGTGGACCTACATCGACAGATCTATCGAGGGGGTCTCCTACATTTGCAGACGACATTAGAGTAACGAATCTTTCAACGAATTCTTTTGCTTTTTCTCTTACTACTATGAATCTCTTTGCGCATATGCAACTCTGCCCATTGCTAATGAGTCTAGAAGTAAATGCACTTTTACATGCGGATTCTATATCGGCGTCCTCTAATATTATGAACGGATCTGAACCGCCAAGCTCGAGCACACATTTTTTTAAGCTTTCTCCTGCAATCTTAGCTACCATTCTACCAGTTTCTACGCTTCCAGTTACAGAAACTCCATCAACATATCTGCTTTCGATAAGTTCATCTACAACTGCGTGGTCCGTTATGACTGTTCTGAAAACATTTTTAGGGAATCCTGCAGCATCAAACGCTTTTTCTATCGCGAGAGCACAGAGCGGAACCAAATTTGAGTGTCTAAGAACGACTACGTTACCTGCGACTAGCGCAGGTATCGCACATCTAAGGGCCTGCCAAAATGGAAAGTTCCAAGGCATTATAGCCAAAACTTCACCTATCGGTTCAAAAGATAAGAAAGCTTTTTGTTCACCCATGTCGACTGGCTCATCACTAAGCCATTTCTCGGCTTTTTCGGCGAAGAATTCTGCTGTCCAAGCGCATTTTTCTACTTCTGAAAGGGATTGAGTAATCGTTTTTCCCATTTCTATGGTAATTGTTCGCGCATAATCCTCTTTATTTTCTCTTAATATCCTGGAAAGATTAAGCAGATACTCGCATCTCTTTGATATGCTTATGCTCT
>JASHWD010000030.1 GCA_030044235.1 Candidatus Parvarchaeota archaeon
ACTCCTGTTAAAAACGTTCGGGGGCAAGTTGCCTGCTGCATATTATTATAGCCCCGATAGCAGAGAACTAGACGTTGGTTCACGTGAAGGTTTTTACAACCTTCAGAGATATGGAATGTTTTGGTACGATGATATTTTCTTTTTGAACAAACAAGAACTTGATCCTAATGAAAATAAACACCGCTTTTCGCTAGGCAATAAGAAGTTTAAGAAAGCAATAAAAGAAATCGAAGAACATTACATGAAAGCACCCGCTTATAGATCGCTTATAACAGTGGAAAGAGATGGCAGTATGCGATTAATAAATTCCGGAAAAATATATGAGATAAATGCAATCCCAGATTTTGATAATAATACTTTGAGAATTGGCTACCGCCAGTTGGAGACGGGATCAAAATAACGAGATATGGATACGCTAAAATTGTCGGAATCGCCTGAAAATCTGAAAAAACCATACAAATCGTTGTATGATAATCTTGACAAGAAAACCGTATCTTCTTGTACTACACTCGGTTACGCTGGCACGTTATCAGATGTGCTTGATAGGACCAGCTCCGCTATGATCATGAGTAAGACATTTTTAGACTCCCAGCTCTCCTTGGAGCTTATCCTTGATATGCCTAGAATATTACGTGGTTTGATGGATTATAAGATAGAGAATAGAGAAAGTGGCGTGGAAAAATACATACTAGACGCGGTGGATACATCATTGGCAGTTTATTCTCGATCTGAAGGCGCTTATAGGAAATTTCTAAAATTAAAATACCGTCTGCTAAAGGCTTTTGAGTACACCTTGGCACATCAAGACATTTGCCAGCAGGATGATTCAGTAAGTTGGCACGCCTCTTCATCGGTAAGATCTGCGGCTTCAGTCAGATTACTTACAGAGGATAAAGAGCTTGGGGATATACTATTCATACCGTTAGGCCACGGCGCCGTATCGGCCGGATTGGATATTTATTTAAGATATATTGATATTACAGGAAATAAGAATTCCGTATTTTATCCGATTAGATTCTCGAAGGATAAAAAAGGCGATGTACTGCCAAGAACTTCTGAACTAGAACTAGAATACCTGAAAAAACAGGCCCGGGGTAGAAACATAGTGGTATTTGATGAGGATTCTAGCGGCAGAACGTTGGGTCAGGCCTGCACGTTTTTTGACAGACATGTTCTGAACAGTAGAGCAAATAAATACCTGCTCGGATTAACTAATGCAAATAGGCATATGATGTCTGAGAAGAGTGAACTAGATAACCCACCAGCAATATTCCCTAGACGCATAAAAAATAAATATGGCACTGGCGGAGACTACGAAATAACTTCCGAAGATTTCTCAAAAAACCTTGACCTTGACTCAACCTAGACCTGAGCTTATAACCTTTACTTTCTGAAGAGTCAATAAAAAGACTATAAAAGAAGAAAAGAGTATCAAAATTATGAAGTTAATCATTGTTGAACACGGCCAAACTGAACATGGCGCACAAAGGTTGCATCAATTTGCAAACAGTGAGTTATCAAAAGTTGGAGTAAAACAAGCGGAGCTTCTTGCCAGAAGAATTAAAGATTCCGATGCAGACATAATAGTATCTTCTAAATTGACGAGAGCAAAGCAAACCGCACAAATTATCGCCAAGCAGATAAAAAAGAAGATACTATATACGGCTCTTTTAAACGAGAAAAGAAGACCATCTGAAATTGAGGGAAAATCGATTGATAGCAAAGACGTTGTTTCCATCAAGAAAGAAATAAAAATGCATGCCGTTGATAAAAACTGGCATTATTCGGATGAAGAAAACATTAGCGAATTCAGGGAAAGGATAATAAAGCTTCTTGGATATATTTCGCAAAGGAGAGAAAAAACGGTAATGATAGTTTCTCATAGTTACGTAATAACCTCATTGGTAGCCCTTATGCTATTAGGGGAGAAGGATTTGACCACAGAAAGAATGCAAACCATATCAAAGTTCCTAGACTTGGATAACACCGGCGTATCCGAATGCGTGCAAGACAAAGAGGGCAAATGGAAGCTTAGGCGTTGGAACGACCATTCACATCTTAATTGATTAGACTAAATCTAAGCATTTTACTCTATGATTATAACTTCGCCGTCTTTGACCGTTCTAAAAGGAACCTTGTTTTTCTTACAGTATTCGACTTCCTTATCGATGTCCTTAGATTCTGGATGATTCGATTTATAATGCGGCAGAAAAGCAAAGCTAATAAGGCCCAAGCCTTCCCAGATTACTTTCTTTGTCTTATACGGCATGATTGTAGGGTCATCCACTATCTGCAAGAACCTTAAATCCTTGCTCAAAACGCATCCTCCCGCGCTGTAGCCTCCGTAGACAAAATCCTTTCTATGCATCTTTTTAAGAATTTTATCCAAACCGCTTAGTCTCATAGCCTGTCTTAAAACAAACGTGTTTCCTCCCCTCACCCAGATCCCACCGAGTTCGTCTATTTTCTTTTTCAGTTCTTTTTCCTTTCCGAAGTACTTCTTACGGTCAAGCAGCTCTACAGAGATATCTATGTCAGCCAGCTCTTTCA
>JASHWD010000031.1 GCA_030044235.1 Candidatus Parvarchaeota archaeon
AATATAGAAGATATTCTTTATTTAACCTTTTTTCATAAACTCTTATACTTTATCGCACTTAAAACTCATTTCTCTATTTGACGAGGGAAGCCCGCGTGGTTAGGCGCGAAGAGAGGTTTTGGGATGGGTGCTTTAATTCTTAAATCTTTAACTGAAGTAAGAGCATATTTTTTGACTTACACAAATATAGCGTAGCTCTTCTCGCTGCCCCTCCAGAACCAGCTCTTGACTTCCTTCGGATCTTTCGGGCTTTCGCTGGCCGGATATCCCAGTTTCTCCGTCCCGGTCTTTACCTTTCCTGCGCTTACATACTGGAACAGGCTTTCAACACAGCTTTAGTTTTATCCAATGAATTGCGATTCACTGCCCGAACCATTGCGCACCTTTAGAATTTGCTTACGAAAATCTATAAAATAGAGAACCTTCTCTACTCTCATATGTCCCATCTAAACATCGAAATCAAAGCTAAATGCTCGACTCCTGTCCAAAACAGAATCAGAAAACTTCTAAAAAGCAAAAAAGCGGACTTCAAGGGAACAGACCACCAGATAGACACCTATTTCAGGGTAAACAAAGGAAGGTTAAAACTAAGGGAAGGAAACATAGAAAACAGTCTCATATTCTACAATAGACAAAACCGGGGAGGACCAAAGAAATCAGAAGTGACTCTTCTAAAGGTAGAACCAAAAAGCGAAATAAAGCAGATATTGACAAAAGCCCTGGGAATCCTGATAGTAGTGGATAAAAAAAGGGAGATATACTTCATAGAAAACGTCAAATTTCACATAGATTCGGTAAAAGGCCTGGGAAAGTTCATGGAAATAGAGGCCATAGACACTGGAGGCATACCAAAGTCAAAGCTGGAAGAACAATGCAAACATTATCTCGGACTCTTCGGAATAGAGAAAAAGGACCTTATTTCGGTCTCCTACAGTGATCTTTTGTTTAAAAGGTGGAAAGAGTAAATTTCTTTACGTGATTGGACGAGCCTAAAATAAGTTGAAAGAAGAAATGAAAGGACAAGATTGGGTATAGGGTATAACAATAGAGAGGAAGATTTATATGAATTGTTGATAAAGTATATATTAAGAGGTAGAAAAGAGGTTGGTGGACGTTAATTTATAATCACCTAAAAAATTAATAAAACCATTAAAGAATAAAATAGTTTATGCTGAAGCAAAAATTAAATGGTTCGATATCTATAGCTCTAAAGCTTGTTATAATTGCGATAGTATTATACGTAGCTATAGACATTTTAGTCCAGTTCTTGCCGCCGCATTATAATCCTATAAGCCAGGCAGAAAGCGATCTCGGCGTCGGTCCTTATGGGTGGCTGATGAATATCAATTTTTTAATTAGGGGCGCGCTGTCTTTGGCTTTTGTATATGCACTATATAGAAGCTGGCCTTCTGAAAAAAGACCAAAGGCTGGCTTGGCGCTTATAGCCGCGTGGGGAATAGGGTCTTTCATACTGGCGTTCAGTCCTACCGACGTATCAGGTCCTGCGACATTGCACGGGACTATCCATCTGGTCACTGCGTTTCTTGCGTTCTTATTCGTCTCCATAGGCGCAATATTAGTTTCGGCTTCTATACCTATAAAATCCAGCTGGAAGAAGATTAGAAAATATGCCGTTGGTTTGGCTATATTTATATTAGTCGCGCTTTTGGTTCTCGGAGTCGGCAGTGCGATGCATAAGATAGAAACCTCTTACTTTGGGCTGTTAGAACGGATATTTTTAGGATCCGTGCTTTTGTGGATGTTGGCAATCTCGATAATGCTTTTAGACGCTAAACTTGTATATTCAAAAACAAAATAATTAGTCCCGACCGAAGTCAAAGCTAGAGAAACAATGCAAGCATTATCTCGAACTCTTCGGAATCGAGAAAAAGTATCTTATTTCTGTTTCTTACAGTGATCTTTTGTTTAAAAGGCATTAAGATTTATGCAGATTTTATCTATGACTCCACAACTCTAATAGTTTCGGTTTAGCTTTAGGTAGATAGTCTTTGTTTTTTATTTGCTTCATTTTTACTTTACCATCTTTTGTTTCGGTTAATTTATTTTCTTTATCAAATAAGAGTTCATAAAAATACTTATTTGTATGCTTCCAGTTTAAGTTCAATTTCCCCCAGTACCACCAATTTTTAGAAAGTATCCTTCCAGATGGAGCTATCTTGACCTTACCTTGGCCGCCGCAGTCCATACACCTAGCTTTAATAATTCTATTAGTTTCCACGCCAAAGTTTAGTTTTTAATTTGCAGTCTTTGCGACTTTCTGTGTGAGGTTTTTGGGTATAGTGATTTGCTTTGCAGCTTCGTCGATAGAATATGTTATTAACTCATCGT
This sequence comes from Candidatus Parvarchaeota archaeon, assembly GCA_030044235.1. GTDB lineage: Archaea > Nanobdellota > Nanobdellia > Parvarchaeales > Parvarchaeaceae > Parvarchaeum. The sequence goes on from JASHWD010000031.1 coordinate 2,350, forward strand.
ACGTCCTCATCAGGATCTTCACAAGCGGACTGTCTTTATTCGCTTTAAACATGTCTTGTTTTCCCACACGGCGGGTCTTTATCACGACACCAGAGTCCGACAGCCACCCCCATATCGACGCAAGAGTGTTCCAGGACACGTTTGAATTCTCTGCTATGTCTTTCTTTGAATAATCAAAATCTCTTGAAGTAAATAGAAAGTCAAGTACCTTTACGGTCGGTGCCCCTCCAAATAGCCTAACAAACATTGATTCTTCCATGTTTTTACTACGCAGATAACATTTAAATACTTGATGCGTAATATATCAAAATATGAAAGTTTCAAATGATGATTATAACGCGATAAAGGCGGCAATCTTGCGTAAGTTAGTTATACAGAATATTTGGGGCGCAAAACATACTGCATATGACAATTTGCCAAAGGGATTACCAAAGGATAAGCGCGGCCTTGCAAAAGAAGTTGCAGATAGTCTCATAAAGGATGGGACAATCCTCGAAAAGCCAACAAATTATGGCTTGCATGTCTCATTGAACCCCAATAAAGCACTGGAAATAAAGGCTTTCCTGCTAACTTACAATAAAAATAATATGGTTTGACTTCTTTCTCTTTGTTTTTCCAGCCTTATTCCAAAGGATCTTCTTCGCCAGTTCAAGTTCTTTACGCCTGTTTGCTGAAAGATTCTTCCCAGATCTGTTGATGAAATACTGCACCATCCTTATCGCAGACCCGATTCCTTTGGGCGAGACGTCTCTTCTTGCCATTATTCGCGCGATTTCCTTCCCAGATTTCGCAAAGGTGCCCTGCGGCGGGTATGTAGAGATGGTATTTACGTCTTTTACCCAGTATTTTTTAGCTTTAGCCATTATAGTTTAATCGTCTTACTCGTTTTATCCTTTCTAAAGATGGTTTTTCTCTTGCCCGCATAACTTTTACAGAAGTGCTTTACCTAAAAAAATTACTATAACTACAATCGCAATAACAACAAGTATTTTGGATACAAGGAAGCCGGTCTCATATTCTTTTCGCAAGTACGCTCTTCTATAATGCATTACTCCCAGTAAAATCGCCCCCAAAACTACAAAAACCAGGCCGTACGTTAACGCCGAATATAAAGAGATTACGATACCTAAAATAATCGTAAGGAAACAATAAAGATACGCATGCAGCCAGTTACGCTTTACGAACTTATCCATATATAATTAATATTCAATAAGACATTTATGGTTATTTTTTTAGTTCTTCACGCGGTTCCAGTCACTTTCTTCAGGAATGTGTTGAGTGAGATCTTTTAGGTCGCTTATAGTCTTCTTTCGATGGAATAGTCAGTCAGGGCCCAGACGACAACTCCTATCGCAACCAGCAATACGCCAGCGCCGCCGTAATAGACCCAATAAGAATTCGCATAGTATGATTCATAAGCTCCATAAGCCCATAACAAAAGACCCGCTAAAAGAACCACCATGCCAGCTATGACAAAAGATGCTTTGTTCTTATTCTTCATATTAACTATCAAAACTTAACCATATATAAGCCTGTTAGTTCTTACATCGTAAAAACTTAGGTTATCGAGTTGGTAGTGTACATAAAGCTCGGCTAATCTCCTGTCAAATGGCCATATCAAACCAAGAAAAATAAAACACCAATGACTATCGTGACCAGAAGAAAAAGTCCAGATATTTTTATGAAATCAATTATCCGTCCGGCTGCAG
>JASHWD010000032.1 GCA_030044235.1 Candidatus Parvarchaeota archaeon
TGCGTCCCCGTCTTTTTTTAAATAATATATCGCAGACGTTCCGTAGCGTCGTTCGGTTCTACCGATCTCGCCTTTAGGCAGATAGTAATCAAGTATAACGCCAGTCTGAGTAGTGTCTTTTCCTATATAGGCGGCGATATCTACCGTGAGAGAGGGACCGCGCGAAAGAAAATTTATTATCTTTGAATAGATTTCATCTATTTCTGAAGCCATACAATTTACAGTTCTATGATTATTATCTTTATATTTAATGCTTAGTATCAAGGATTATGAATAAAAAAGGACAGATACTGACTATAGATTTGCTCATTTCCTTGTTTATATTCATATTAATATTCATTTCGGTTATAATATTTCTTTACTCTATCGCTTCTGTTTCTAATCCGTATTCTTCTTATTACGTACAATTTATATCAAATTCATTAAATACCGTAGCTTCATCCGGAGCAAACACGCTTATTGGGTCTGAAGGGCTTCCAATAAACTGGACTTCTGCTTCGTGCGGTCAGATAAAGACATTGGGCATTCTCTACGATTCATCCCTGGTATCGCCACAGAAACTTTACAATCTGACTACTCTATCTTCAAAATCGCCGGGATGTCTTTCTCAGCTGCTTAGAGCGGGTATGGATTTCAATATATCAGTTTACTATCTTAATAACAGTAGAGTAAGAATAAACGCCAGTGGAGTAGTTGGCGGTGCGGGGCCGAGTTTGACAAGCATAACTGCAGGATATCCGATACCTTCAAATCCTGCTTATTTAGCCTCAATACAAAGATTTGGAGTACTTTATCCCGGTAACGTTATAATAAGAATAAGTTATTCTGAATGGTTTTGCACCGGAGCTGAGCAGTGTACATGAAAGCGCAGATATTCACAATCGACTTAGTTTTAGGGGCAGTAATAATCCTTTCTATATTGGCTGGAGCATATGGACTTTCCGCTTATTATTCTTCTTTGAGTCAGGCGTCTATAAGCAGCGCAGACCTCAGCGCCCAGATATCCTCTGCAGTAACTTCTTTTATGGCGGTTACGCAAACTAGGGGAGAGATAGATACTTTCCAAGTTAATATCACACCTGCATCGAGATCCACTTTTGAAACTTATACGCTTGATACCTTAGGCAAAGAACTTGAAGTACCTTATTCTATTTCGATTTATGCGTTAGAGAATTACTCTGATCAAATACCAACTGTTCAATTATTAAGTTACTTATCTCCGGGTTTTCAAAATAGTTCAGGTCTAGAGGTTTTCTCCGAACCAATAATCGTAACAAATCAAACGCCTTTGTGTACGATCGCAACCTGCAACATTTCTTTACAAGCAAAAAGCGTGTTTCCAGACGAAAATTCTACGGTTAATGCACCAGACTGTAATGTATATAAAAATAACGGCTCGGTTACTCATTGGAACGTATTTAACGACACGCCGGCCGGTTTCTGTACGATAGCCGTTGGCAATTATACGCGCGCCCTTCCAAACAATTACTTGGTTAAGACATCAGAAGGCAACACTACACTTTACGTTCTAGGATTAGACTTAATACAAATAAAAGTCCAAAAATAACGTTTAGTAGTCGCAGAGTAGGTCTAAGCTTCTTATCTTCGCCAAGCCCCTATGCTGTTCTTATATGAAAAGCACCGAACGATTCCTTTCTTCGGACTGTAATTTATGCTCGAAGTCCGAAAGGTAGGTCTTGGGATCCCCTTTGTATATCCCGTTCTTAATGGCTAGGTTATTTATTCTCATAATCATCTGGCTTATTTCATAAGCCCGATCATAAGGTACATTGTTTTGGTACTGGTTATACAATGTAAAATGTTCCAGTACCCGTTCGTATAGCTTTTTCAGTTCCTCACCCTTTTCCATTTTTCCCCCCTCCTAACAATAATAGATGAGTTCCAATAAAATAGGCAATTTTTATATTACTAGAATATTACTCGTTCGTTTCTGATGGAAATTTATATCGCTCGCTAGTGAATAAATAAACTCTTTACAATCAATCAGCAAAAAACTTACCGCTTGATTTTTGTTCTAAATCTAAACGGCTGCCACTCGCATTTATGCGTGGTCTTCCTGTGTCGCTGTCTCTTCTCATAGTTATGTTTACCTTCTTAAGAAAATTATTTATCGCGTATGAAGTACTTGTTATTTCATCCGTCATACCGTTGCGTCCGCTTTCTCCATTGAAAAGTATACTCTTTGAACATATCGAATCTAAGAACATTAGGTCATGATCTATAACTATCGCGCACTTTTTTCTTGCCCCGACAAATGAAGATATTATTGACATTATCTCAAGTCTGTCTTCCATATCAAGATTCGCCGACGGCTCGTCAAAGAGATATATATCGGCGTTCGCCATTAAAGTCGCCATGATTGCTATTTTTTGTAGCTCGCCGCCAGAGAGATTCTTTATGTTTTTATTTAGGATTTTATTTATTTCTAGTTTATTTATTATATTCATAATCTCCGGATCTTCTAGATAGTTTGGCTTTATTACTGCGAAAGTGTCTGATACCAAACTATCAAATCTTTGAACAAACTGTGGCTTATAAGATATCTTTATTCCCAGGTCAAGCAGACCGCTATTGGTCTCTATCGCTCCAGCTAGCGCGCGCATGAAAGTAGTCTTTCCAATTCCGTTTTCCCCTATTACACCTATTACTTCGCCTTCATGGACTTTGCCTGCTTTTGTCTTAAGATTAAAGTCACCCAACTTCACTTCAAAGTCCGGCCATAAAGCTATGGCTTTGTTCGTAGTAGCAGAAGTTGCTCTTTTTACTTTTATTTCCCAGTTTCTGAATCTTACATTTTCAGTTGGCAAGTAGCCACCGATATAATTATTTATGCCATTTCTAGAAGGCATTAGATGTGATACTATTCCATAATTTGCATCCGAACCGTAAAGTATCTGTATGAAGTCAGTTAGATAATCCAACATTATCAAATCGTGTTCTACTACTATGACCGTCTTTTCCTTTAGCTTGTCTCTTATGGTTTCTGCGACAATAAGACGATTTGTTATATCAAGATAATTCATCGGTTCGTCGAATATGTAAACATCTGCGTCCTCATCTAAGACGCTTGCTATTTTTACGAGTTGAGCTTCTCCTCCGGAAAGCGTTTTAGAATCTCTGTCCATTATAGTATTTTTTATAAGACCAAACCGGTTTTTCTTAACTATCTCTTTCACTTTTCCAGAAAGCTCAAAATCTTGCGGCTTTTTTACCACCTTAAGACCGCCACGATAAAGATCTGTAAGATAGGGTTGTATATCTTTTCCTCTGAATTTTTTTATTGTGGCTTCTGCAGACAGAGTATCCTTATAGTCGCCAAAATTTGGTTTTAGCTCGTTCGAAATAAGATTTATATTTGTTGTTTTTCCTATCCCGTTTCGGCCTATTAATCCCACGACCTTCTTTTCTACTGGCGTCGCTATGTTGAAAGTCCTGAAGCTATTCAAGCCATATTGAAATGTTATCTCTTTAGCCATCTCATCTGGCAAGTTTATTACTCTTATCGCATCAAAGGGGCACCTTTTAACGCATATCCCACAAGCTATACATAGACTTTCGGATATCGCGGCCTTCTTATTTTCTCGAGGGTATACGGTCTCTTTAAAGCCTTCCCTTACTACCGGGCAGACCTCAGCACATATATAATCGCAATTATCGGGAGCCTCGCACTCGCTCTCCTTTATTACTGCAATCCTCATTTTAGAAGCAAAGTTTTCATACGATTTATTATAGGTATTGACGCTTTTGAGTATTAAAGCCTTGTTTCCCCGCAGGCACCAAAATACACCAAGTTTTTGGTGTATATGACTTTGCTGGGACGATTAAATGACAAGTTTCTATCCCGTAAGTCAACTACCTAAAGAGATTAATATTGTATGAAATCTTAACAACTATATGACAGAATATCGGCTAAATAACAAATTCAATGATGCATTCAAACAGGCTGCTTTTGGCGTTTCACTTGGAGAAAACAACCAGCTTGCGGAATTTGCAAAGGCGTTAAGATCCGGTTCGCAGATGGCTGAATTAGACCTTGCAAGCCTATACGGACATACGGGAAATGGTGCTTCAGCGGAAAGATTCGGTAAGACTGAAAGAGAAGCGTTAGGACACCTAGCTCAAGTAAGCGACGCAGATCTTAGTATTCATGCCCCCTGGTCTATAAATCCTTCGGGTATAAATCCTGAATCCCGTCAAAAGGACCCGCAATACGAAGCTCAAATGAGGAATGAGACAAAGGCAGCGATAAACTTTGCTGATGATGTAAGCAAGTCTATGGGTAGAAAAAATATGCCGATAATATTTCATGCTGCCTCAGATAATTTTGGAAATCCCGACCCAAGCGCGCTTTTAATGATTTATGATTCAGAAGCACAGAAAGTGCTTCCGGTAATTCCAAGAATTAACATGACAAAAGAGGCATTTAGACAGGTATATGGTGAAGAAAAATACAATAAAATTAAAGAGGGATTGAAGACAACTGAAGATGGCAAGATACTTATTCTTTCTCCAAATGCCGTTTTAGAATGGCAGAGAGATCAGGAACGAGAAGCCATAATCCAGCAACAATCCGGTCTTGAAATACAGAGAAGAAATTTGGAGTCACAAAAATTTGACCTTACAAATAAGTTAGCTGCTGCCTCTCTAGCAGGAGACAATAACGAAATAGACAGATTGACAAAAGAAAAAACTAGATTTGATATGGAGGCTAAAAACCTAGAAACAGAAACTCGTAAATTTGACTATCATTTATCGAATATAGACAAAAAATATGTACAATTTAGTGAAGTAGCGCCAAATTTGGCTGCAGAAGGAATAAAGGATGCAGCTATAATGTCAGCAAAAACTTTGACGCAGCCGATGGTGCTTGTTGAAAATACAATGAGACCGGATATGTCGTTGAGCAAACCAGTCGATGTAGCAAAAACTGTTGAACAAGCAAGGAGATTGTTCGTAGAAGCAGCCATTAAAGACCCGAAGCTTGAACTTTCCAGAGGAGATGCAGAGGAATTAAGTAAGGAACTAATAGGTGTAAATCTTGACGTTGGACATCTAAATATATTCAAATCTTATGGCAAAACAAATAGAGATATAGTAAATATGCTTACGGAAACCGGAAAATTGGATGATCAAACAAGAGTGAGCATAGCGGATTACGTTAAAAGATATCACCTTAATGACAATATGGGTAACACCGATGCCCACCTTCCACTCGGAGAAGGAACAACCCCAATAAAAGAAATTTTTGAAACGTTAAAAAATGCCGGCGTAGAAGCGCCTTCGATAATGGAGGTATTTGGTGGCCCAGGAGGAATAGATGCAGGGCAGATACAATCCTTAGAATATCTCGGGGCGCCACTTTTTGGAGATACACCATATAAGAGCCTTCCCGGATATGCCGCTGTGCCATATTCATCGATAATAGGAGATTATGCTAATTATTCACAGCTCGGCTTAAGAAACGATTTCTTGGCTTACGGTGGATTTTCAGGGCTTTCGCCTATCTTGGGGGGCGGATACATGGAAAATAATAAAGGAGGTGGCGGTGGGTTCTCAGGCGCACCAATGGTTTAATATGGATGAAAATAATGAAAAGGGAAAACTGGTTTTGAGAGGCTACGATGCGGCTTTCAAGTTTGCGAAAAACGTATTTGGTAAATATCCTAAGATGATAAAAACGATAGCGCTCTTTGGCTCTTACAGCAAAGGAAAAGAGACAGAACAAAGCGACGTAGATCTAATGATTGTAATGGATGATCTTCTAAATGACCTTGAAAATAAAAATGTGCTCGGAACATTTTACCAGGATGTAGACAAACTGCTACAGGAAGAAAAATCTATAAAACTGCACATAAATTTCGTTACGCTGACAGCATTTTGGAGGGGCGTTTTAGCGGCGGATCCAGTATCGGTCAACGTATTGAAATACGGAGTTCCTCTCATAGACACGGGTTATTTCGAGCCTTTACAAGTATTACTTAACAAAGGAGAAATAAAGCCAACCGAAGAGTCGATATACGCTGCACTTTCAAGAAGCCAACTTTATACTGACTCTGCAAGATTAAGGATGGCTGGCGCTGTAACAGATTTGTATTGGTCTGTGATAAATTCGGCACAGGCAGTCATAATGCGCCAGGGAGAAGTACCTCCGTCTCCGGAGACAATAGGCGGACTTTTGGAGTCTCTGCAAAGGATGCATTTAATCAATAATGAGGACATTATTACATTCAACGACATATTCGCTTTAGGTAAAAAATTGCTGCACGGCGATAAGGTCGACATAACCGGCGCGGACGTGGACAAAATCTTATCTAAAGGGGTAAGATTTAACGAAAAAATGATAAAACTAGTGGAGAATAAATAATTACAGTACTATACTAAGAACAAATCCTACTAAGGTGCTAAGAGAAGCTATTGCAATTCCTATACCTATTGTCTTTAAACCGGCAATTATTTTCTTATGCAACTCGGATTCATTGTAAGCTCCTATAAAACCTAGTACCAGTAAACTTATTCCAAGTGACGTTAAGCTTGCAGGTAAGATACCGCTCTGGCCTCTAAAATAAAATATTCCGTATGGCGCCAATACGATAAGGCTCCCGAGTAAAGTGAAAAGAAAACTTCTTATTGCGTAACCCACGTTCTTTTCCGCCTTGCTTTTTGCTATTTTCTTTGGTTTATATTCTTCTTTTAAGAAAAGGGCTTCTTTGTACTCAAGCAGTTGTTGGCCGGTCGTAAAATTCTCGGCGTTATAAGTAGCAAACATATTTGATAGCGCCCCGGT
>JASHWD010000033.1 GCA_030044235.1 Candidatus Parvarchaeota archaeon
GGAACAGTCCTACAGGTGGGTTTAGGAGGAAGTTATAAAAGTGAAACTGCATGGAACGGTAGCGGCGGCGGAGAAAGCCAAGCGTTTTCTAAACCTTCAGCTCAGCCAGATTTAAGTTCTAACAGAATGGTACCGGATGTTTCATTTAATGCGGGTACGCCGATATGCGCATATGTAGATTCAAATTGGGCAGGTTATTATGGCACGAGCATAGCCGCGCCTGCATGGGCTGCGTTGGATTCGCTCGTCAATGAAAAAACGGATGGACTTGGAGCTTTGTCTTTAGATAGTTTATACGCGGCCTATTATAATGACGGTAGCTCGGCTTTTAATTTTATAGACAGCGGAAACAACGGCGTTTATTTTGCAAATGGAACTTATAACATGGTAACCGGCATAGGTACTCCAAAAGCGGATCAACTCGTTCAGATATTGTCGAAAACATCTTATGAGATATCTTTTACTTCCAATTCACAAAACGTGGTTTTTAGCGTAGACGGTAATAATTACACATCGCCGGTTTCATTAAACTTCAGCTACGGAGAAGAAGTTTCATTAAAAGCGTACGGCCAAAAGAATTCGAACGAAGTACGATATGCCTTTGCTTCATTTTCTGGCGATATTAATTCAACAAGCAATCCTGTCGTTTTTACTGTAACCAGCTCCGGGACTATAAGCGCGGATTTTAACATCCAATATAAGGTTAACGAAGTTGACATAACCGGTTACGCTAATACAAGTGAATTTTTAAATGAGAGCCAAACTCTGCAGGTTTCTTCATCACTAAACTCTACTTATGGAAATACTAGTTATTCGCTTTTGGGCTATGAAGTAGACAATGGCCCTACGCTCTACCAATCTTCCGTTTCTCTAGCTGTAGATGCACCTTTAAATTTAACTTTTATTTGGAGACAGGGGACTATAACTTATTTTAATATAACAGGTGCACCTACAGGTGCTAGTCTTTTGGTGTCATATATGTATTATGTCCCGCTATCAAATGCAGTATCGATATATACCTCAAAAATCAACAACGGCGGTGCCGTACTTAGCATACCAAAAACTTTTATAAATTATAGCGGAAGTCCTTACTACGTCGGGAACTCAAGATATGTGTCTTATAACAAAAGTCAATTAGTAACCTCATCGATAACAGCACAATTTGTTGAGGAATCAAAATACTACATTAATTTGCTTTCCACAAACCAAAAACCTATTTCAGCTACGCAGATTTTACTTCATTTTTCCGGAATAAATAGCACATTCTATAATAATACTGTTTGGGTGCAGACAGGAAGCGACTTTTCGATACAGAGAATAATCTTGGCCAATAATGGATTAAATGTTATAAAGTCGCCGATTTACCTTTCTCCTTCGAATAGCAGTAGAAATATAACTCTTCCCGTTTCTGATATAAAGGTTTCTTTGGGTTTGTATTTGGGTATACCGGTAGTCGCAGCCAACGTAGACTTTTATTATGATAACTTATCATTGAAGAATTCTACCGGGCTTACAGGAGTTACAACATTTTTTGACGTTCCGGATTCTGGTTATAATATATCGGTAACCGCGTATGGGAACAGTTACAATTATAATGATCTTTCCGGTTCAAATCAGATCATAGATATAACGCCGTTTATTTATGAGCTATACTTAATGATCGGCCTAATAAGCGTTATTCTGGCTTCATTTGGGTTATACGAAGAGATAAAACACAGACGAAAAGTAAGGTTGCAGCGAAGGGCCACGCCATTTTGAAGGATATTTATAATTAAAATCCAATAGAATGAATATACAGGCGCAGTTTTTGGGCTTAAATCGATATGGAAGCAAAGGAGAAAGATTATACTATCTCAAGAGAAGAAGGAGATATAGTATTAACCTATAAAGTGCCACTAGACATCCTTTATCCAAATCCGGAAGATAATGAGGACATATTTGAAAAAATAATAAATGCGATAGTAGAATCCGGGAGCGTTACTTCTTTAGTAATAGTAAGCGATAGAAACTATGTATATACTAAAGACGCGGTAGAGCTACTAAATGATCTTGCTGATCACTACAAGACAATATTCCAGTCAGAAATAGTCTCTCCATTTGATGAAGAGACACAGCGGACTTTGGCTAACGAGATATCAGTCTTTAATTACATTTTATTTGACAGAATAAAGCGCGATCCGGTAGGCGCTTATGTATTCGGTATCAGAGCAGGAAGAGAAATAAAAGCAAGGGCTAAGAATAATCCTCTGCCAAGTCTAGAAGAATTTATAAAAAGATTCGATTCCCTTATGGAGTCGATAGCTTCTTTGGCTATAGTGCAAAAAAGCACACAGTTCATCCTTGGTTATAAAATCGGAGATAGGTCCCCTTATAAAGCACTGTTCAAACCGCTAATAAGACCAAACTTCACATACACGAGAATAATGGCCGAGCCACCTTTTTCGGCAATCGAAGTAGAAACTTATCCATTAAGTGATTCTGATGACACCGAAGTTACTATATACCGTTTGCCAGGCGTTTCGCAGTATCTTTACCACTTGTCTCCACCAGAACTTCTATTGAATGTCGATGAATATAATATATTAGATCAAGTAAGGACGGCTTTGATAGATTACAAGCCACAAGAGGCGGAATTTACAGACCCAGTAAGGATGCGCGAGATATTCTACAATATAGGCAAGGACATGATCGGTGACATAAACGAAAAGAGCAAATACAATCTTGGATTTAAGGACATAGAAAAACTTTCTAGGATATTGGTAAGGCTTACTGTCGGATTTGGGATGACAGAAGTAATACTTTCAGATCAACGGGTAGAAGACGTTTACATCAATGCTCCAATAAGTAAATCACCAGTTTTTGTTAAGCACATAACGTACGGAGAATGCTCCACAAACATTATTCCCAACGCAAAAGAGGTCGATGCATGGGCTTCTCGATTCAGGCTTATGTCCGGCAGGCCATTAGATGAGGGGCGCCCGGTACTAGATACAGAGCTGATAACGGAAAATACGAGAGCCAGAGTCGCAATCGTACAAAGGCCTTTATCTCCCAATGGCCTTAGCATCGCCTTCAGGAGACATAGGGAGGCGCCATGGACCATACCTCTATTC
>JASHWD010000034.1 GCA_030044235.1 Candidatus Parvarchaeota archaeon
GATATAAATAATGCGGCGCCCGTATGCAGTTCTTCAGCAGTTTCTTCTTTAGAAAATAACATAGTTAAAAGTTAAGATAAACTCATTATAACATGGAAAGCGAAGACGCATCAGATCAATGGATACAGGACAACCTTGATAAAAGCTTGTTCATAGTAAAAAATCAGGGCATAGATAACCTTAATGCCCCGGAGAAAATTCCTTTGGTTATAGAAGTAATGCGTGAAAGATTCAAACTGCATCTAGAGCGTAATGCTCAGCAGGACACCGCCCAAAGCACGAGTCAGGATACCAATCAGTCAGGCAATCAATCCGATACAGAACAAATAGCAGACCAGTCCGGCACAGGTTTTAACTTTTAATTAAAATTAATAATTATTTTTGGTTAAACCATATGAAATTAAATATTAGACTAGCTAAATCTAACGATTTAAAGGCTTATACAAATTCGTTGCATAAAACCTACCAACGAGTTTAGAGAACGCCTATTATTTGTATAAGTTTATAAATCAGCGTGTTCAATTTGTATTATGCCAGACAATAAACTTGAAGAGTTACTCCAGATAAGAATTTCTGACCACGCTTCAGAAAAATTCAAAGAGTCACTTAAATCGCAAGACCCCACTTATGCGATAAGAGTTTTCGTTTCTGGGGGTTATCACCTAGCATTAGACAAGCAACGGCCACATGATTTTAAAATTGAAATAAATGGTGTACCTTTTCTCTTGGATCCATACTCTGTCAAATATGCAGGTCATTTGTTTATAGACTATATTGAAAAGGAAAATGAAAGCGGGTTTTTATTGACTAACCCTACCGTTAAACCGCCAATAACTTGCGGCTGCGATTCTGATTGTTCTTGTAAAAAGTAGCCTCAAAAATGTGCGTTGGCTCTTTTCTCCCTTTAAAGTATAACTAACGCCCTGCATTTTCAGCCAGCCTACATGCGTTGACAATCTAATTTATAACTTTTAATAAAAAATCGAGTTGTGGATTCCGACTCTTTTTAGGAGACTAACATAGAAATTATTTAATGCGCTAATGAATTTTTCGAACCTCTTAGAGTCTAATAAGAAATAGCACGCTAAAAGAGAGACTGCAGAGCCCAGCAACGCCCCAGCTAGAACGTCAGTTGGATAATGCGCGCCTACATATATTCTTGAATAACAAACTAGAAGCGCTTCTGCTAGGAGAGGCAACGAATACCGTTTCTTTAACATAACCAAAGCTATGGTCGCCCCAGCCATAACTATGAGCGCATGGCCGGATGGGAACGAAGAATCATTGTCTTGCGGGCCAATTGCTATGGCACCGGATACTGTTAAGGAAGGTCTAGCCCTATAATAAACCGTCTTTAGTCCATCTCCGATTATTATTACGGCTATGAAAACTATAATCATCAAAAGTGCCGCTTTTCGTCCATTCCTTTTGCCAAAAATCCAAAGTAATATAACTACCGGTATCCAAAAGAATTCCCTACCAAAATCTGAAAGGCCCAAAAAGAACCAGTTTAGGCTGCTTACATTTAGTGTCTCATTTATGAATTTGAATGCAGCCGTGTCCCATCCCGAAGTCAGTCCCGAAGCGACAAAAAAGAAGATCAGTCCGAAGGCCGCGACGAATAGAATACCAATTATAAGAAACAGATTAGTTTTTTTCATTCTTATGATTGAAAGTATAACTTTAAATTCTTTTCAACGCTATTAAGTCTATATTCATGGAAAATAAAAAGCTCTCGGCATACGATGAAGATAAAATAATGGATATCGATGTTGGAGAAATAATAGACGAATATCTAGATGAAGAGTCACGGCCCAAAAAAGTAGGAGCTTATTATCCAAGCGAGATAGGGATGTGCATAAGGCGCAGTTATTATTCTTATATAATGCCAAAGCCGACTGAAAGAGCAGCCCTGAGGATATTTGCGCTCGGAAATAATGTCCATTCATTCCTTGCCGCAGCGTTAAAAGATTCAAAGGAGTTTTCTCTCGTAGAAGAAGAAAAGCCCATAAAGATAGAGTCAAAAGAAGACGGGGCGTCCTTTACCATCTATGGCAGGATAGACGATTACGTCATAACTCGCGCTACTAATAGGAAGATAATAATAGAAGCTAAATCGGTAAGTGACGTGAGCAGAGTAGAAGAGCCCGACCCAAAACACGTTATGCAGATAATGCTATACCTAAACGCCGAGCAAGCTGACTATGGATTATTGGTATATGCGGATAAGAAAAACTTAGCGATAAAGCAATTCAGAGTGGATTACGACAATGACCTGCATAACAAAACAATGACTCGCTTCAAGGACTTGGACTATCACCTAAGAAACAATAAACTTCCTCCGGCGGAATACTATTTTGATACAAAGAAAGTCTGGGAATGCAAATATTGTCCTTACTTTAATGAGTGCATGCAGGCCATAGCTAACGGAGATTAATTTTTTTAAATAATTATTTTGCAGATTAATCCTTTGGTATATCGCAGTCTAATCTGCCATTTCCGTGTCTATAATCCAAAAATTTAATCTTGTTGCCGTAAATAGAACCGGTGTACACAAAGAAAGGCAAGTAACCAGTCCAGCCAGGGTATGTCCTTTCTCCGACTTCAACTTCACCAGTTAATGCCAGTGAGAGTCTGTTCAAACGTGTTAGCTTTATTTCCTCTACAGAATTCGTGTGTCTGTTGTATACCTTTGTGTAACCTTCGGTTGGTTTCTCCGATAAGTCGTCTAATATTCTATCCAAACCCCAGCTTTCACCTAAATGAGCGGTCATTCGATTATTAGAAATGAGCCAATATTTAAGTCTTTAATCAAATACTATTTACTGACTTATAGAAGCTAAGAAAAATTAAAAGACTTAAATATTTCGTTGTCGTATTATAAAAATGTCAGACCGAAAGGTCTCGCTCGAATTTGCTAGCAGACACCTTAATAAACAAGAACGCGTAGACCTCGATACTTTCCTTCATAGAGAAGACATAACAAAAATCGAAAGAGGGAAACCGTATTTGGAAACGCTCCTAGAGGTTTATCCCGCTCTTAAAAATGAAGAGCGTACTAGAACCGTTTATCAGAAGAATTTAAATGGATATAATACACTTGGGTACCCGGCCACGATACAACCAAGAGACATATGTTTTTCTTTTGACTATGGCGTAGAAATGCCTGACGAAGACTTCCTAAAAAAAATAGGCGCAGGCATATTCAAAGGTCCGGAAGATATAAATCTTGAAAATTTCTCGCTTGCTTTGAAGAAGATCTGGAAGACGTTTTACCACGCCGAAGACAAATGTAGTGCTGGGTTCCCTCAGCCGGCTTTCGAAAGTCCTTATTATGATTTTATGCGTTCAAAGTATCTTGGCAAAACGGTAAAATTGGAAGATGTAATATCCGGAAAACTTCCGGGGGTATGCTTTGAAAAGGCACTACTTCTTGCGGCGGTATTATCTGTAGATGAAGAAATCAAAAGATCTGGCGTAGGCGTGTACCTCGCGCGAGGTTTGCATGCCTCTGACGGGCAGACCCCTGGCGGTCATGCTTGGGTTAGATTGGAGATACCCCAACGTTTCGATAAAAAGGTTTTTCCTTATAACACTTACATATTGGACCCTACATCCAATAAGATTTTCATATGGGATATAAATTATCCGGTAGACAATGCGAACCATAAGTACGAAGAGTATTACAATGAAACACCGTACACGAGATTTAACTTTAGGGCTTATACCATTTATAGACGAACAGTTCAACCACCTAAGCAGCGGTCTGGCATAATCAGCAGGATAAGAAAGTACCTAGGTTTTTAGTATAAGAAAGGTATATATACTAGTTATTATCTATTCAACAGTAGGAAATTTGATTATATGACAGAAGATGATGAAGGAATTGAATATAACGTAGGCGATTTTGGCATAGATTTAGTAGGAGAGCCACAAGCAACAAAAGGAACGATGTCCGTCACATCAGGAAAAACTATGAATTCATCAGGTTTAGAAGAACTATTACAAAAATTTACCGATTTGCAGAGCACGCTAGACCAAAGACTAGCCCCTCTCGAGAAGGCGGTTTATGGTAGAGGGAGCAATCCAGCAAGAACGGCTCCGGCGGGTGGTGGATCTTCAGATGGCCTTACATCTTATGATCGGGAACTCACAGCTCAGGAAGGTCAGGGAATAGGAGATTTAGAAAGTAATGCGGAACTAGCACAACTCCAGCTAGACGCAGAAGAACCTCAGGCCAAACTTGTTGGCGAAGAAGCTGCGATGGATGAAGAACTGCGGCTTAACTTACTAGAGGAGAAGTCACATCTGCTCCCTATAAAAGTTGGTCCGGACAAGAACGGAAGATATCTCCCATTGCTATACTCAAGTGTAGAAATTTATAGAGATGAAAAAGGAAGAATAAAAAGAGACATCCGAGATAACAAGCAACCACTATACAGAGTAAAGGCAACGTACGGCTATAGGTGGTGGGAATGGATGTTCTTTAAGAAAGGCAGGGGCATCGACAAGGACTCTATGATGAACAATATATATAACCATGCAAAGAGCGCAGGCGTCCCATTCGGAAGCAACTTTTCAAGAAGAGAATTTAACCCATCAATTTGTGGCGAAGATTTTGCATTGACTATTTATGGTCCTTGGAGAAAGAATCTTCTTAAAGGTTTTGTAACCGGCAACAGGGTAGAAATAGACTATGTTAGACCAATGTCCGATACGAAGACTAAGAAATTTATCCTAGCTTTGGAGCCTGAAGGCAGGGCCTACAGAAAAGCCGAAGAAGACGACGCTTAAGCAACATTCCAAAAAGCGATTTGTAGCTATTAAAATATGGATAAAGATCTAGAAAGAATTTTAAT
>JASHWD010000035.1 GCA_030044235.1 Candidatus Parvarchaeota archaeon
GTCGACTCGAGAGGCCGACGTCCTTGGCCGCTAGACTACGAGGGCACTTAATTACTTATTGGCAATATAATAAATAAAGATACTTCTATCTTTTCTTTTGAAACTTTAAGTAAGTATATTAGTAAAAATAAATTAAATAGATAATGAATAGCAGATACCTTGCGGCGATTGGTACTATAATAGGTACGGTTATAGGGGCAGGAATACTCGCTCTGCCATACGCTGTATCAAAATCGGGTTTTCTAGTTGGTGTTATACTTATTCTCGTAGTTGGAATTGCGTCAATTCTAATAATGATGTACACGGGCGAACTATCATTTAGGCTAAAAAAAATACATCAACTCCCGGTTTTAATAAGTAAATATACGGGGAAAAGATTTAGATTGGCCATACTCATTCTTCAGGTTTTGATACTCTATGGAGCGATACTGGCTTATCTTATAGCGATGGGGGATTCTTTGCAAACACTGTTGGGGGTGCCATACATCTTATCCGTTCTTCTTGTTTTTGCATTATCTGCGCCAATAATATATCAAGGATATAGGTGGGTTGAAGATGCCGAAGTTCCACTTTCTGCTATTAAATTATCTCTTATAATCATAGTTGCTTTTATAGTGCTGTTTTCGGCTAAAGTAAATAACCTGGCGGCTGTAAACACGGGTAATATTTTCGCACCATTCGGCGTAATTCTTTTTGCGATGATGGGATTTAGCGTAATACCAGAAATAAGAGAAGAAGTATCAGATAACAAAAATGACTTTAATAAAGCCATTATAATTTCAATGATTATAACTATCCTAATTTACATCTTCTTTGCCGCAGCTTTTGTTGGGGCATTTGGTCCGAGCGTTTCAGCGATAGCAACCAACTCAATTACTTCAGGTTCTTTTAGTTTCTTTTATTATCTTCTTACGATTTTCTTAGTAGTCACACCGTATATAGCGCTAAGTCTTGTAATAGTAGACGCATTTAATTACGATTTCAAAATAAAAAGAAATTATAGTTTTTGGCTTACTATGTTAATACCACTTGGCTTAGCACTTTTGAATCTAAATTTTGCGCACGTTTTGCAGATTACCGGCGGCATACTTCTGCCGATTTTATCTCTAATGATTCTAATCACTATATACAGAGAAAGGCGAATCGCCGGAAAAAGTAAGATCTATAATGTTCCAGGCGGCATATATCTTCTCATCTTTACAGCAGTAGTGATGATATTAGGATTTTGCTACACATTGGCTTACGTTTTATTATGAAATTGGTAAAATTAGACAAAAAAAGAGGCATCTTGAAGGCCATAACAAAATCTTATGATGACTTGATAATACTAAGTTATGTAATAGAGCCGGGTGATAGACTAATCGCATATTCTCGTAGGAAAATAAATGTTGGCGCAGCGCCGGAAATAAAATTAGTAAAAATAGCTATAGCAGTTGAAAAGATATCTCTTGAAGAAACCTCTTTAGGAGTTAGTGGAAAAATAATGAGCTCATCGGATGAAAATGTGCCCTTACACAAGTATCACACAATATATTTAAGAGCAGGAAACGGATTCATTTTGCAGAAAGATAAGCTTTTATCATTCCAGGCGAACATGGTTCTTAAATCTCAAGAAAGGTCACCGAGAATACTTATCTGCGTATATGAAGAAGGATATGCTATCTTCTATAAGATTACAAATTATTCCCTTAAACGTCTTTATGAGATAAAAGAGAATGTTTCAGGGAAACGATTTAAGAATGAAACTAGATCGAATTTTATCACTAGACTCGTGGAGCAGATTATCGAAGAATATAACAAAATAAATTGGAGTCTTGTTATAGTGGCAGGAAAATCCATGGAAAACGAAGAGTTGAAGAAAAGCGCTCTAAAGGACTTGAAAATACAATATGAAACAGTTTCTTATGCTGATACGGGCCTTAAGGAAATAACCTCTAATCAAAAAATAAGTTCGTTACTTAAAAATACGAAAATAGCCACGCAAAGAAATATGATAAAAGATTACATAAATGAAATTTCTAATGGCAATTCTTTGTATGTTTACGGGTTTCAAAAAATAAAAGAGAAGATGCTTTTTGAAAAGCCAGAGGAGGCATTACTTTCGAAAGAGTTCGTTATGTCACATAAGGAACTCGTAGAAGAACTCGATAAAGTAGGAACAAATATAATTTTCTTTGACGAAAAGGACGAGTCCCTAGACTTACTGAATGGTTTCGGCGGCGGGATATTTAAATTTTCTTAGGGGTAGATTCTTCTAGGTGTTCTTGGAAAAGGTACTACGTACATTATATGTGGAAGTTTGCATATCCACATAACTAATCTATCAACTCCCAAACCAAAACCCGAATGTGGTATTGCGCCGTATCTCCTGAGGTCAACGTACCACTTATAATCTTCGGGATTTAAACCATCCTCTTCTAACCTTTTTAATAAGGTTTCCTTGTCATCTACTCTCTGCCCACCACCAATTATTTCCCCATAACCTTCTGGTGCTAAGAGGTCATTGCATAAGACATGAGTCGGATCAGCAGGATCTGGTTTGTGATAAAAAGGCTTTAATTTAATTGGGTAATTCATTGCAAATACCGGCACATCTAACTTAGAAGTTATTACTCTTTCTTCGTCAGCGCCCAAATCTGCGCCGTATTCAAGTTTTAAACCATTTTTATTTGCTAAGTCTATTACAGATTCGTAGTTCATTCTCAAGAATGGCTTTTCAACGACGTTTTTAAGAATAGTCTGGTCACGTTTAAGTATATTTAGCTCTACCTGGTTATTTAATAGCACGTTTTTTACTACATGTTTTATTAGTCGTTCTTCTAAGTCAATTACGCCGTTTAAATCAAGAAAAGCTACTTCTGTCTCAGCGTGCCAGAATTCAGTCAGATGCCTCCAAGTTCTACTGTTCTCTGCTCTAAATGAAGGCGCAACAGTGTATATCTTCCAGAGAGAGTTTACCATCGCTTCCGCATAAAGCTGCCAACTTTGCGAAAGGTAAGCTTTTTTATCAAAGTATTTTATCTCGAATAAAGTCGAACCACCCTCTACGCTGCCGCCAACAAATGACGGAGATTGTATCTCGTAGAAGCCATCGTTTCTAAAAAACTCGTGTATGCTTTCAAAAACAGTCGATCTTATCTTCATTATTGCAGTTACTCTTCTGCTTCTTAACCATAGGTGTCGATTGTCAAAAAGAAATACTTTTTTATGCCCCTTTTTTATCGGGAATGGCTCAGCAAGGCCGTATATTTTTAGGTCGTCTATAGAAATTTCATAGCCACCCTCTGCCCTCTTATCTTCTTTTAGCTTGCCTGTCAACTCCAAAGAAGATTCTCTTGTGATTTTGCTTACTTCTGGAAACGTTTTATCGGCAGCGTGCGAGACACATTGTATAACGCCAGAAGGGTCTCGAAGCATTAGAAAAACATTATTTTTGCCTTTTCGTATGTTGCTTACGAATCCTTTAAGAGTAACCGAACTACCTATATGTTCTTTATTTGCTATATCAGATATAAGAAGACCCATACACTATCTTATAGAGCTAATTATTTAAGATTTTATTGCCACTTGCTCTTAAAACTTAGGCACCCGGCGCATTCTTAGCAAAACAAAAGCTTTAAATAATGTAAGATTGATTTATAATATAATAAAATTGAGGTAAAACTCAAGAGGCGATTAAAATGGCAGAAACTAAACCACACATGAATTTGATCTTTGTAGGTCACGTAGACTCGGGTAAGTCTACAACAGTAGGAAGACTTCTTTACGAGACCGGAAGCTTCAGCGAACAGGATAAGGCGAAGATTCAGAAGGAGATTCAAACATTAGGTAAAGTAGACTTCGAATTTGCTTATTTCTTAGACACTTCAGGTGAAGAGAGAAAGAAAGGTGTAACCATTGACCTTAGCCACCAAAAGTTTGTTAGCGACAAGTATGAATTTACAATAATTGACGCACCAGGACACGTAGACTTTATTAAGAACATGATTACCGGTGCTTCAGAAGCAGATGCGGCTGTTCTAGTCGTGGACGGAAAAGAAGGGGTAGCGCCACAAACAAGAGAGCACACGTATCTTATCAGAGTATTTGGTATAAAGAGCCTTACTATTGCGATAAATAAAATGGACCTTCTTGGCTATGACCAGAAGAGATTTGAAGCGGTAAAAGATGAGATAATGAAGGTTGTAAAAATCTCGTATCCAAATGGAGACAAGTTTAACTACATTCCAATATCCTCCAAAGATGGAGTAAACCTAGTTAAGAAATCGGATAAAATGCCATGGTACACAGGTCCCACATTACTAGAAGCTCTTAATGCATTGCCTTTACCAGAAAGGCCAACTCAGTTGCCTTTAAGGGTTCCTATAGAAGACGTTTATACAATCCAGGGGGTAGGAACTGTACCGGTTGGTAAAGTCGTTAGCGGTATAATAAAACCTGGAGATAAAATAATGTTTGAGCCTTCACACGTTTCTGGTGAAGTTAAATCTGTTCAAATGCACTTTCAAAACCTTGCACAAGCAGGTCCTGGAGACAATATCGGTTTCAATGTTAGAGGTGTTGAAAAAGAGCAGATAAAGAGAGGAGACGTAGCTGGATTAGTTTCAAATCCACCAACCGTAGTAACAGAGTTTACTGGTCAGATAATAGTTCTACAGCACCCTACAGCAATTTCTGCTGGATATAGTCCAGTACTTCACACGCATACAGCACAGGTTCCGGTGAAATTCAAGAAGATACTTAAAAAATTAGATCCTAAGACAGGTGCGGTTTTAGAAGAGAACCCAGCAACAATAAAGCAGGGTGATGCAGCAATAGTGGTATTCGAACCTCTAAAGCCTCTTTCTCTAGAGAAGGCAGACGCAATTCCGCAGCTCGCAGGCTTCGTCGTAAGGGATATGGGCCTTACTATAGCAGCAGGAAGATGTACTGACTTAGTGCAGAAGAAAGATTAGGAATTCGCAATCGCATAAATTATAAATCAACAATTAGCTCATTCGCTGAACACAATCTGAATAATCGATTTATTCTTTATTTTTAGGCGTC
The DNA here is from genome assembly GCA_030044235.1 of Candidatus Parvarchaeota archaeon. Lineage (GTDB taxonomy): Archaea > Nanobdellota > Nanobdellia > Parvarchaeales > Parvarchaeaceae > Parvarchaeum. The sequence continues at coordinate 5,047 of JASHWD010000035.1, forward strand.
GAAGTTTCCGTCTTTTTAGCTTTAACCGTCGCTGGCTTTTTTTGTTTTAAATCCTCTTTTTTTACTTTACATGCAGGATTTACGCAAAATATGTAAGTTCTTTTGCTTTCTTTTGCGTGCCATTCGATCATGTGTATACCGCATTTAGTACACGTCTGTGGAGATATGAATATGTATCCAGACTGTGGCAAAGGCATACCAAAATGACACTTAGGGTAATCCGCACAGCCTACAAATCTTTTGTGTGTCTTCTTTGAGATTATCATCTTTAAATTTCCACCGCTTTTAGGACACTTTCCAAATATGTATTGCTGCAGCAAAGCCTTGTGCATGAGCTCTTTTATTTCTTTCCTTTTACTTACCAGCTTTGAAAGAATTTCTTTTACCATCTTTCTTGAATCATCAACGACTTCTTCCTTAGTCTTTTTACCTAATTCGATCTCTTTCATTTCGTCTTCTAAGGCGGCAGTAAGCTTAGGGCTAGTCAAATCGTCGGATATTTTCTTAAAATTTTCTATAACAGCAAAAGCCATTTCACTAGGTATCAAAGTTCTACTAGCAGAGATATAACGTCTCTCCATAAGTTTCTTTAATATTTCAGGTCTAGTTGCCTTAGTTCCTAATCTAGAATCTTCCATAAGTTTCATCATGCCTCCCTGTGAATAATGGGATGGCGGAGTTGTCATGTCCTCGATTTCTTCGACTGATTTAACCTTTACTACATCACCCGCTTTAAGTTCAGGCAAAATATTTTCTTCATATTTAGAATATGTGTAAACATTTCTCCACCCGGGGATTATAGCTCTAGAACCATGTGCAGAAAACTCATTCCCGCCGATGTTAAGCTTTACATTAATTAATTCTTCCTTAGATGGATTGGATAAAGTCGCTAAAAATCTTCTTGCAATTAAGTCGAATATCTTAGCGTCTTGAGTAGGTAATTTTTCCTTCGGAAGCATGACTGGGTGTATTGGTGGGTGGTCTTTTGCTTCTTTTCCTTTAGTTGGGTGTAACGGCGTCTTTTTTATTTCTTCTGTAAACTTATTATAACTAGGTGATTTGCCCAGTTCATCTATAATTTCATTTAAGTTGAGCGTAGGAGGATAAACTTCGCTATCTGTACGCGGATAAGAGACATACCCTTTCATGTAAAGTCCCTGCACTATTCGCATAGCGTTTGGAACGCTAAAGCCGATAGCAGCAGCGCTCCTTAAAAACCCTGTAGTATTAAACGGCTTTGGAGGAAGAACCTCTCTTGTCTTTTTTACTGCTTCTTTTATCTTTGCGGTTTTTTGATCCTTTACCTTTCTTAAAGAATTAGCTTTCTTTTCATCAAATATTTTGTCCTCTATGGATTCTGCCGTGAACGTTTCTTTGCCAGAATTTATTGTGGCAATAAAACGCCAATACTTTTGTGGCTTGAATATTCTTCTTTCAGCATCTCTGTCAACTATTAGCGTAAGTGTAGGCGTCTGTACTCTTCCAACAGAAAGAAAAGAATTGCCAAGTCTCTCTGCAGCTAGAGAGATAAAGCGGGTTAAGACAGCGCCGATTATAAGGTCTATTTCTCTCCTTGCATCAGCGCTATCCGAAAGGTTTTTGTCGGGTTTTTTTAGATTTGAAAAGGCATCGTGCAATTCCTTAGTTGTAAGAGAAGAAAAAACGCTTCTGAAAATCTGCGCATTTTTATTTACGCTTTTTGCCACATCTATAGCTTCAAATCCAATAGATTCTCCTTCTGTATCGTAGTCCGTCGCAATTATTATTTTATCGGCCTTTTTGGCGTATTTGTTTATAACTTCAATATTATCTAACGCCGTTGGCACATACTCCAATTTTGCGTCTACCAGTTTATTTAGTGTTGATTCGTCCCACTTTTTGAAAGATTCTGGATATTTAACATCCTTTATGTGACCTTTTAGCGGAACTATAACTGCGTCTTCACCATTTATTTTTGTGAACCAGAATTTAACTAAACCGAGTTCTTCGCTCCTCAATTTACTTTCTGCGAGGTTTTTTGCTATAGTCTCTGCGGCCGTACTTTTTTCTGCTATTATTAGCTGCATTATAAAGTTTGAAAATTGTCCTATATAAGTATATCTATTCTATGTGCCGACGGGTTTAGCCGCCTCTTGTGGATACCGGACGTAGGTAAACACTAAAAACGAGCCCATTATCGCTATTATCGCTGCAGAGAACGTTGCAATGTAGCCAAATTCAGAAGATATTACACCCGATAAGAATGCCCCTGCGACTGCGGACACGCCCAGTATAGCTACCCAAAGACCGATATAGTGTCCACGTCCAAGGTTTCTTATCTGGGTATAAAGTATCACAGAAGAAGCGATGTTCCACACTGCGTAGCCTACTCCAGCAATAGCGTATCCTACTATGTTAAGTTCTAAGAAATAAGTCGGAATAATAATTGCCGGTATTGCAGCTAGAAAGTATCCAGACATTCTCACCAAATTAGAAGCTAGATAAGAAGTACCAAGATTAATTTTCCTTATGAATGATATCACTACAGCATACACGCTAAGTTGTGAAACACTGTTTAGTATGTTAACCAAAAATATATTACTGTAACTTACAGAATGTGCGCTTAGATAAGGAATATAAGAGGTATTAAAAAGATACAGTCCTAAATCGAAGAGCGCTATAGCAGTTAGTAATATGTATATATTTCTTATTTTCTTGTTTACTAGGCCGGCCCTTATCCTTTCGATAAGCCTATAACCAGTAAGAATGTAAGGAGTATCACTTAACATGTTCAATATCGCGAAACTTCTTTTAACGATTTTGTGATGGGCCTTTACTGGTTTTACCTTATCCGGCCTTATCAGAAGCATCGCAAGCGTAAGCGATATTACGTTAAACGCTAATAGCAATATTAAATATTCTTTGATAAAGCCGCCGCCTATAAAAAGTCCTGGTATAGTACCGATTATAGAACCTGATATAGAAAGTATACTGTAGCGACTGAAATATTTCGGAAGCGCGGGGTTCTTCTTATGTGACATTATAAGAATATTTATGGCTGGCGAAGACGCCGTAGCTATAAAGGCATATATTCCATATGTAGTTTCTATTACAGGAACAAAAGCTAAAAGATAAAATATCAGAAGTATCGGAAATAAACCGACTATAGAAATCAAGATAAAAATCTTTATTTTTCCGAGCTTATCTGTTAGGTCACCCCAAAAAATAGAGGCTGGTACGCTAACAAGTTCAAAAAGAGTAATCGCGATGGCTACATTATAGACATTTCCATGAGAAGCTAAAATGTAAAGTGGAAGAAGTACACCAAGACCACCAGATATAGCTGAGATTGGTAATATTGTATACATCCAAGCCGAAGAGTTTCCCATCAATAATTATAATTAAACAAATATTTATTGTTTTTATGACTCACTCTATTAGTGTGCCAGAAAATTCTTTACCTTTTATGAAATATCCAATATCGCTTACTTTATTTGTAACTATAACTTTTATACCATTTTTTTTGCAGATGGCGCCGGCTTGTGGGTCAAATATAAAATTCATTCCGGGGACTCTTCTACCACGATTTATTTTGTAAAGCGTTTCGAATGAAAGCGTTTTTAGTAGTTTTGCGTCATCAAATTTGTTTGGGTCTTTATCATAAACGCCTTCTTCTTTTGAAAGATTGAAAATAGCCTTAGACTTGGATGCTATTGCCGCGTAAGCAGCACATATATCGGTTGTCCAGCCTATTTCAAACCCACCCGTAACAATCAATTTTTTGGTTTTTATTAAACGTGGATCCCCCTCATATAATTCTCCGTTTAGCACCTTATTTACTATCAAAGCATTCAGTAGAGTTGACTTTATACCAACCAGATGAAGATCTTCAGACTTTAATTTAAAATAAGAGGCGAATTTTATGTATTCTCTAGCCAATTTGCCGCCACCGCAAACGATTATAAAATTTTCACCCGAGTTATGTATTACCTTATTTAAATCATTAACCTTTTCAGGATTTTCAAAGAGAAATGAACCACCCAATGAAACTACTATTGTCATAATCAATTATTATAAACGCCGAAGCTTTATATCTGCTACTAATTTTCCACTTTATTTGATAGTTGAAGATATAAGAAGTATTAAATCTTAATGTAATCTAATTAATTGTAGATAGCGGGGTGGAGCAGCCAGGAGTGCTCGTCGGGCTCATAACCCGAAGGTCATTGGTTCAAATCCAATCCCCGCTAAAATTTGTTTATTACCCGTTGAAAGACAAATTAAATTTTATTAGGCTTTATTATTAGCTTATTTAATATTTCAAGCTTTTAATATTATAGCTCTGCATTATAGATAAATGGAAAAATTTTATGTAACTACGCCCATTTATTACGTTACCGCTAAGCCACACATAGGCCATGCATTCGCCACCATAGTGGCTGATGTTTTAGCCCGCTGGAACAGACTACTTGGCAAAGACGTTTTTTTTCTGGTAGGTACGGATGAGCACGGCACAAAAATAGAAAAAGCTGCAAGAGAAGCGGGTAAAACACCAAAAGAGTTCGTTGATGAGGTAGCGAATACTTATATCGAAGCATGGAGGACTTTGAACATATCTTTTGATAAATTTATAAGGACTACAGATGAAGAACATGAAAAAGCAGTTTCTGAATTTACAAGACTTGTTTGGGACAATAAAGATATCTACAAAGGAGTCTATGAGGGTTGGTACTGCGTTCCAGACGAAACTTTTATAGCAGACTTTGAAGTAAAGGAGGGAAAATGTCCTGAATGCGGAAGAGATGTTCAAAGAATAAAAGAAGATGCTTACTTCTTCGCTTTAAGCAGCTATAAAGAAGATCTTTTAAAAATATTCGATGAGAATCCTGAATTTGTAAAGCCAGCAGCAAGATCGAATGAGATACTTAACAGGCTTAAGGGAGAAATTAGAGACTTGGATATAACTAGAAAATCGGTAAAATGGGGTATTCCATTTCAACTTGACAAAGAACAAACTGTATATGTGTGGTTTGATGCGCTGATAAATTACATAAGTGCTTTAGGCTGGCCAAACGAAAGCAAATTTACGGAATTTTGGCCGGCAGATGTACACGTAGTAGGAAAAGAAATCACTTGGTTTCACGCCGCGATATGGCCGGCGATGCTGCTTTCAGCAGACATAGACCTGCCTAAAACTATTCTATCGCATGGATGGTGGACTGTAGACGGCAAAAAAATGAGCAAATCATTAGGAAACGTTGTAAATCCGATCGAGATATCTAAGAAATATTCCGTCGACGCATTGCGTTATTTCTTAATAAAAGAAAAATCAATATGGGAGGACGGAGACTTCTCTGAAAAAGAACTAGTATCAAGAATAAACGGAGAGCTGCTTGCCGACTTGGGTAATCTAGTGGCAAGAACATTAACTCTAGCTGAAAAGTTTAAGGGCAAAATAGAAGGCAAACAGGAAATCGAGGATAAGCTGAACATGAACAAGATAAAAGAGCTATTTGAATCTTACGACGTAAATAGCGCATTAAATGAAATCTGGACTTTTGTACGCAGCGTAAATAAATACATAAACGATACAGAACCTTGGAAATTGACCGGCGCAAGATTAGGGGCGGTATTGAATAATTCTCTGGAAGCCTTAAGGATAATATCTATTTTATTATCTCCTTTTATTCCCTCTACAAGCGATAGCATTCAAACGCAATTAGGTATAAAGTTGGGTTCTATTGACGATTGCAAATTTGGCACATTCAATGGAAAAGTTAAGAGGGGTACAAATCTATTTAATAAAATTACCGTTTAGCAAAAGTTTTACTTCTAATTATAAATCTTAAAATCCGTAGCGACAACGCTATCTTCGAACATCATTATTGGATTGATATCTATGTCCTTTATTTGCGGATTAGCTGTCATAAGCTTTGATACGCTTATCATATAATCGATAAGTTCGTCAAAAACTTTATGTTTTGCGGCAGCAGATATTATTTTTCCTATCTTAGAATTTCTAAATTCAGATAAGTCTTTGTCTGATATTGGAGCTAGCATAAATTCCGTTTCATTAAGTAAATTTGCGTACTCTCCTCCCAAACCTATTCCGATAAGCGGTCCGAATTGGCGGTCTCGGTGTCCGCCTAATAATATCTCAACGTTTTGTTTATTTTCTTTGTTTGCGTGTTCGTATATCTCGTAGCCATCTAATTTTAGATGGTTTTCGTTTACCTTAGATTTTAAAGAAGCAAAAGCTTTTCTAAGCTCTTCCTCATTCTTTATTCCTAAAACTACGCCGCCAACTTCGGCTTTGTGAGCTATAGTATTCGATGCTATCTTAAGAACACAAGGATACCCAATTTTTTTAACGACCCTTTGCAATTCCGCTTCGTTTTTGAAAAATGCACCAGAAGCCGTTTTTATCCCAATCTTATCAAAAACTTCTTTAGCCGATAAACCGAAAAGATTCTCTTTTGACGACACTTTAGGAACCTTTGTCTTATTTTTGTCAAAAGTAGTATAAACCGGTGGAGAAAATGTCCCATACGCATAAAGGCCACGTATTATATCCACGGCCTCGTTTGGGTAGCTATAAGCCGGAAGTCCGTTTTCTCTTAGATATCTTTTGGCTTTTTCTATCCGCGTACCACCAAGAAAAACTGACAGTATTGGCAGGTCTCTGTTCTGCAATTGTATTTCAGATATTTCTTTTGCTGTTTCTATAGGCATAGATGTTTCTTGTGGAGAAAATATAACTATTATTGGCTTATTTAGCTTAGAAACTATCTCTAGGGTTTCTTTATATCTCTCGGGCGTGGCGTCTCCGAGTATATCTATCGGATTGTGCATATTCGCCTCTTTGGGCAAAACTTTAGAAAGTTCATTTACTACATTGTTACTTAATTTAACAAGTTTTAGATTTGCTGCGCTTAGTGCGTCTGTAGTTATAACACCGCCGCCCCCAGCATTTGTGACTATAACAACTTCATCGCTTTTTATTTTAAGAGTTGGCGCGTCCCTCATGAAATTGAAGAGGTCATCTATATTATCCACTGATATTACCCCAGCTTTGTTAAATGCAAGGTCATAGCTCATGTTGTTGTCAGTCAAAGAACCCGTGTGGGATTCTGCAGCGACAGCGCCAATCTTAGATTTTCCGCCTTTTAATGCTATTATCGGTTTCTTTTTTGAAACTTCTATTGCGTTTTTTATAAATTTCTGACCGTCTTCTAAACCTTCCATGTAGAGCGTGATAGCCCCGGTCTTTTCATCATTTAATAATACATTTAACATTTCAGCTTCGTCAATGTCAGCTTCGTTTCCTATACTTATTATTTTACTAAATCCAATCTTTTCTAAGGTAGCGTCATCAACTATCGCGCTAAGAAGCGCACCACTTTGAGAAATAAAAGCGGTCTTGCCTTCCATAGGTTTTGAATTAGGGTCTATAAAAGTAGCATTATAAGATGGGAAAGTGTTTATTGCGCCGAGAGAATTTGGACCTATAACTCTTATTTTTGAGGTCTTTAGAAATTTTTTAATATCATTCTCCAGCTTTAGACCGGAATCTCCAGATTCTTTGAAGCCTGCGCTTATTATTATTGCGAATTTTATTTTTTTCCTCTCACATTCTTTTAGAACCGAGAGAACACCTTCCGCAGGTATCGATATAACCGCGAGATCAATCGGTTCCTTTACATCTAAAACCTTTCTATAGGCTTTTACCCCCTGAATTTCGTCGGTATTAAGATTTATTGGGAAAATTTTGCCGCGGTAAGTTATCCTAAGGTTCTTTAATATTATACTTCCAACCTTTCCGGGATCTCTTGATGCCCCGACAACAGCGATGCTCTCGGGATTGAATAATTTGCTGAAGTCCATAGACTTTATAAGAGATTAAAGAATTAAAGGTTTGCTGTACTTACTTAAAAGTAATTAAAATAAGGTCAAATAAAACCTTCTGCGGATCACATTCTTTCTAATGGTACAAGGCCCAGCATAAGCATAGCGTTGATTAAAGTATTTTTGGAAGCGTTTACAAGCCAAAGTCTAAAATCTCTTACGCTATCTTCAGCCTTTAGAACCGTTGTGTTCGTATAAAATCCATTAAAATCTGAAGCCAATTCTGATAAGAAGTTGGATATCACAGTCAAGTCAAGAGATTTTGCTGCAGATTCAACTACATCTGGGAATCTTAATATGTTAAAAAGCACACGTTTTTCAGAGTCATTAAGCTCAGGGACGGAGATGTTATTTTTTATCCCCAACTTTGCGTTTCTAAGTATTCCTGCCATCCTGCTAAGTGTGTAGTCAATGTAAACTGCTCCTTTCGATTCTAATTTTAAAGCCTCATCTAAGTCGAATACTATAATTTTTTGGGGATCCGTTCTCACCATCTCATATCTTAGTGTTGATACGGCCAGACTTTCGGCAACTTTTTCGCGCTCTTTTTCAGTTAGATCAGAATTCTTACTTTTTGTTTCCTCTAATATAGTTTCATAAAGTTTTCCAAGAAAATCATCAGCGTTTATGTAGATGCCTTTTCTTCCGCTCATTTGAAATGCTTCCTTCTCTTCTGTCTCTTTCATGCCTAATTTCTTAGCGGTATTTGGCGAGAGAGCGACTACTCCGTATTCATAATGAACATATTTAATATCCTTCCCTTTTCCAAGCTTTTCTACGGCCTCCTTTACAACGGCTTGCTCATAGCTTTGTCTTATGTCTATTATGCTTATTGAATGCTTAACATGATTGAATATTGGATGTTTAATTTCTGCGTCCTTGTCAAGGGTAGTTGTCCACAGCTCTTCATTATTTTTTTGCACGCCAAATTTTTTGTATCTAAAGTCGCTATCAAGCAAGCCGTGCTTCCACATTGCATACGCAATATCCTTGCCAGCGTATACGACAGTTCCATCTGAACGCACAAGTATTTTATCTTCATCTGGAGAAGACGTTTCGAAAACCCAACAACCCTTCTTTTTGCCTTCAGTTTCTAGCTTTACTACTCCTATCGTTTTCATCTGTGCGAATGCGGTAGCCCAAAATTTATAAGCAAGTATGTGAGATTCGTAGTTGATAAGATCATAAAAAACGCCTAATCTACTTAGGGTCTCAAGCTGCGCTTTGAGCACTTCTAGAACCATATCTCTGGCTAGAAACGCCAGTTTATTATTACCCTCCTCTATCGACTTTAAGACGAGCCTTCTTTTTTCCAGAAGCGCCGGGTCTTCTTGGTACATTTTATTTACTTTTACATAAACTTCATCTCCTAGATAGTGGTCTATTTTAGTACCGGGTCTACTTCTAGGCAAGCCTAGAAATTCTACCCCGACTACATTATCTGCAACTTGAGCGCCCGTGTCGTCTATATAATTCGTAACAACGACATTATATCCAGCAAACTTTAGAAGCCTAGATAAAGAATCGCCAATTGAGGAATTTCTTACATGGCCAATATGTATTGCTTTATTTGGGTTTACACTAGTGTGCTCAATCATTATCTTTTCATTGTTACCAAAATGGCTTTTGCCATATTCATTATCGACCTCTTTTAGTAATTCATGTGTTATTCGTTCGTAATCATACCAGCAATTGACATACCCGTTAACTACCTCTATTTTTTTAATGAAATTTGACCCACCCAGCTTGTTTTTTATCTCTTCTGCTATCTTTTGTAGTGGAACCTTTCTTAACTTACTTTCCTTTAAAGCAAGTGTTATTGAGAAGTCTCCCCCATATCCGTATGTTTGAGTCTTGAAATAAGACTTAGTCTCTTCTACGTTCTTAAGCCCCAAGCGCAAAGTTATATCCTTCAGTACTTCGCTTAAGATATTCATTGACATTTTAATCTCTCCTCAATACAGCAGTCATACAGTGGATTCCACCATAACCGGCAAGTAAACTTTTTACATCTATAGGTACCACTTCCACGCCGGCGTTTTCATACCTTTTTATGACAGCATTAAGATTCCCACCGGACGGCATTAATATCTTGTTGTTTTTAAGCGTCAGGAAGTTTGTTCCAAAACGCTCTTTTTTTAAGTTAAGCTTTATTGTTTGCATTCCTAATTGTTTTAATAGTTCGCCGAATCCAAAAGATTTAGTTTTTATGTACTTTTCATTCTTTAACTCGAATAAAGTACATTTTGATGAATCTGCCCTTTCTGAATCAATAGCAACTAGGTTGTTGTTAATTATATTAAAATAAGTGTCTAGGTGCATTGTTTCTTGTTGTTCGGGTTGTCTGACTACAACAACTCTTTTGTAACCTAGAGCGCCAGAGATAAGCAATTCTTTTACGCTTTCTTCTGTGTTACGGTAACCTCGCCCTATAAATGCAATCTCTCCGGCAGGTAAAAAGTCCCCTCCTTCGAAGGGATTATTCATTCTGTATATTGGGGTTAAACCTAAAGAAGATAAGCCTATCTCGGTTAATTCGGTTTCTCCTTGTCTTGCAGGCATTTTAAGCGCGCCGAGAACAAGTCCTCTGTCAGTTACAAATTGTTGGTCTCTCATATAGATTAGATTTGCTAGTACATGGACGTCTATAGACGATTCCCGTTTTCTTTTGTCGATAGATGCAGATACATTTATTCTCCTTGGTCTTAGCATCGAAAGCTTTAAGAGAGCATCGGGCGGGTAACTATCTACTATAGAACGTAAATTCGTTTTCCATTTGGGAGAAAGCGAATATTTAGAAAAAGCGTATAGCTCATTTAATTTCTTATAAACATATTCTTTTAGAAGTGGACTGTCTTTAATTAAATCAAAAATCTCGTATATCTTAACACCTTCTTTTATTAATCTGTTACTGAATATATCGTGCTCCTCCTGTGCGTTTCTTAAATCTATAACGTCATCGTAAAGATTTTCTATTGGCGCTAACTGTCCGTATGCAATTTCGATAGAAGGGCGATGAACAACAGCCAATTTAAGCGTCTGCCATTCGGCGACTTGCTTTGCGTCTACTTTAAGACCCATTTGAACCTAAAAGCGTCTTAAATTTAAATAGTTGTTAACTTTAGAGTATAGTTTATGGCTTTTACTTGTAGAAGATATTTAATTGGACAAGTTCCTTAAATAAATTTAGAAGATGTAAATCTCAATATAGAATGTACAGAAACAACGGAATAAGATATTATTAAAACCTTTAGCGTGCTCTTGGTAGTTTAATCTCAGAAAGCATGCATCTTACGCTTCCCCCACCGTATTTTTCTATTGTGCTAATATCACTAACTAATAATTTAGCATATTTAGAAAGACTAGAAATCTGGCTTTTTCTAAGAGAGTCAAAAGCCGTTTTTGATATTACTAAGAACCTTTCATCTTTTGCGTTTCTAAGTTCTAATATATTGCCAGCAAATTTATACATCTGATTTAGAGATATCTGTATTATTTTGTGTCCTGTCCTCTTTAAGCTTTTACTTATGTTATCTCTTTCTTCTTTTTTGGGTATGGACTCCAGACATATAACCGCAAAACCTTCACCAATAGACATAACCACGTTTGTGTGGTATACTGGCAGGTTATTTTTATCAACGGCATGGAATTTAACAATATTGTAACCCAACTCTTTACCGAACTTTTCTGCAAGGGTTGGATCTGTTCTGGGTGAAATGCATACATAAGCCGTCTTGCTTACATCGTCTAGAACAAGACTCCCGGTCCCCTCAAGGAATTTACCCTCTGCCTCGAAGTGTGTAAAATCAGATACATTCGAGATAATAAAGCCGAATTTAGAAGAAAGTGAATTTATTATATCAATGCGTCTTTCCAATCTCCTATTCTCAGCGTACATAGGGTATAGTACAACTCTGCCGTCCCTATGGAATGATACCCAATTGTTAACAAAAATCGAATCCGGTGTAAAATAACCTGGTCGGTCATTAAAAGTTATAACTTTTATTCCTTTAGAAATGAGTTTCTTTTTAAAACGCTCAAACTCAGCTATAGCGCGTCTTTTTATCTTTATGCTACTCACGGTACTAGATTTCTGGAATGCATTTGTACTTGCGGTTTCCGAGTTAAAACCAAAGTGCATAGGTCTAATCATCAGAACGTATTCTGCCGTCTGTAGAGCTTTCTCATTTAGCATAAGGAATTGAATCTTTTAAAGAATTAAAGGTTTAAATACGTTTTTACTTTTTTATAGTAGAAAGATTTAAATACAAAGCAGGTTCTATAAAACCGATAATCTTATGAAATCAAAGCTAAATTTAGAAGAGTTGATTGCACCAAAATATCGCGCCATACTTGGCAAATATGAGTTATACGTAGCAACTCCAAGTTGGAATTTCAAGAATGTGCCGGATGAAGTTTATAATATAAAAATAAATAAAGTAGCAGTTAATGAACAAAAGAACTTCGATTTTTTAGAGCTACTTAATAGATTGGACGGCATGGCTTACGGCACAGAGGGCATTCCTATGGATAAATGGGTTGCTTATGACATGGCCATGTTACCAAGCATGATAATAGGTTTTGGAGTTAGACCAGAGAACGTTTCTGATTCAACTGTAAAGGCATTTGAAGCGTATCAGGATTTTAAGAAAGCTAGGAAGATTGATATTAAAAAGCTCGACAATCTGATTCCGGTCTCTGAATATTGTGCAATACCAAGTGCTGATAGCGAGACTTGGGTAAGTCATACGCTTGGTGTATGGAGTGGACCGGATGGAAAGGAGGACCAAGGACTTGGCACTTTAACAAAGGCAATAGCAATGGCAATAATCCAACCAAAGTATCTTATAGGTGTAGCCCAGTACAACAATTTTAGTACGAGAATTCACTCAAAATTTGATGATATGGAGCTTCTAAGCGCGTTGACACCAGCACACTCGCTGCCGGAGATAACTTTCACTTATAGAACAAAAATACCGGATGCAGAGAAACTTGTTGAATTATTGAACGAATCAAGTCCTACGTATAAAGAACCTTCTTTTAATTTAGATCCGGAAGACATAAAGAAAAAGGAAGAGATGCAACGTAATATAGCCGCAGGTACACATGGATATTGGATATTACGACCTGCACTTGTAGCCAAAGACGGTAAACTATCCGTGCCGATACGTGAAGTACAATATTCTTAGCGAATAAATTAAAGACTTTAAGCACAGCTATTTATATAATAAACATGGAAGACTTGGAGATACTGAAAAATTTAGTCAGGATAGATTCGCAGAATCCGCCGGGGCAGGAAGATCAAATTTCTAAATTTGTTAGTGATTATTTAGGTGGCTTAGGCATAAAAAACGAAATTGTTTCTATTGGGGCCAATAGATTTAATGTTATCGCTGAAATCGGGAGCGGCGACGGGTTTATACTTTCTAGTCACATGGATACGGTCCCAGTAGGAGATAAGAATATTTGGAAGCACGATCCGTTTGGCGCTTCGGTTATCAGCGGGAAGCTTTATGGCAGAGGGGCATCGGACACAAAGTCAGGCTTGGCGAGTATCCTAAGTGCATTGTCTCAGTTAGATTTAAGCAAAGCCAAGAGAAAACTACTTTTACTTTTCGTTGCAGATGAAGAAGTTGCTTCAAAAGGTTCGAATTGGCTTTTAGAAAATAGAAAAGAGCTTTTTAAGGGAATAAAATATGGTATAACAACAGAATGCACGGATAATAAGATAAGAATTGCTCAAAAGGGACAAGTTGTTCTTAATGTTAAATTTAACGGCAAGGCCGCACATGGGTCTAAACCATGGCTAGGTAAGAATGCAATAAACGACGCAGCGGCGTTTTTGATAGAATTGGATGCGCTTTCAAAGAAACTAGAGAAGAAAAAAGACCCTCTTTTAGGTTATAGCACAATAAACGTAGGCAAGATTACCGGCGGAACAAAAGTGAATATTGTTGCGGATAGATGTGAACTCTCTACCGACAATAGACTTATACCTACCGTCGAACCGAAATGGCTTATCGGAGAGTATAAAAAAATAATAAACAAACTTAAACTAAACGCGACTCTAGAGATCGGCGATGCTCCGATTACAAAGGCATT
>JASHWD010000036.1 GCA_030044235.1 Candidatus Parvarchaeota archaeon
GTATTTCATAAACTGTTTTTGCGACTGGATTTTTGGGGGTATAGGTATACAAGTGATTTTTAATCCCAAACGTGTTCAAAGCGTCTCTATACTGGGTTGCTAGTTCTTTTGAAGTTAAATTAACTTCTATATTCTTAAAAAAGCGTTTTGCTTTTGTAGAATACTTAAAATAAACCGAACCATCTGACGCAACTAATCCTCTAATAAATCCTCGTAAAAATTTCTTGCTATAAAAGTTAACAGATTCTGCCAGTTTTACCGTGTATGTTTTTTTATCCCCACCACCAGACTTAAAGTTCAAATATTTTTGAACTATATCTACTATTTCTTTCCCGTGTATTTGGACGACTAGTGTGGTGTGCCCTCTCAATCCCTTATGTAGTCGTATGTGGGGCATTCTGCTAAATAACTCTTTTAGTATATCAGAAAGGTGCTTTGCATAGGCCGATTCTTTTAAAGCAGTGAAAATACTGACTTGATAATGTTTTTTGTTGGAATAATATAAATTCCCATCACCAGCAAAGGCTCCTATAAATTCTCCCAATTTATCCTCAGAATTCAGATTTATATTTATTTTGTCGCGCTGTACTCTCTTTCCAAAGCTATTACATATGTAAGCGTTAACAGCACTTCTACTATGCCCAATTAATTTAGAAATGGCCGTACCAGAAACCCCGGTTTTGTATAGCGAGTCAATGTTACGCTTTTCTACATCTGATAACCACCTAAACGCCATAATGTTATAAAACTTTATTAAAATAAAAGATTAAGAAGCGCTGAGGGTGAGATTTGAACTCACAAGGGTTAAAACCCATAGTCTCTCCAGGACTACGCGCTGCCAGGTTACGCGACCTCAGCAATTTTATAACATTCGATATCCGATAAAGACTTATATAGCTTTAATCTTCTAATACTCGAATGGGATTTGAGAAAGCTTATAAATTAGATGAAGTTTTAGACGGCGGGTTTATAACAGAATCGGCTTTAGACAAAATGAACAGTAGCGGGAAGTTTTTCGCACTTTATTTCCTCCAGAAAACAGATACCGAGGTAGAGCATGATTCTCCAGTTATGGGAGCTTCGCGGGAGCGTGCACGATATTCGGTGCTTTCGGGTCCGTTCGAAAAAAGACCGGAACTGCATAACGAAGACGGAATAGATAGAAATCACAAAGAAAACGTTCGCTTGCTATTCATGCCCGAAGACGAGATGCCGGAAAGATTCGAACGAGCATCTAGACTGCAGGCGCGATTTGGCATCGACGAATTGTTCGGGGGTTATTTCGATAGGACAAGACTACAGAAAGAGCTACAGGCTCTTGCGGAGAAGTTGGTATCTTTGTCATCGACTCCGGATATAAAACCAGTCCCATACCAAAGATACGAACTGTCGATATCTGGGAAAAAAGTAAGATTTGAATATGCTGACCTTTCTAGGCACCCACTGTCGATAGAAAACGCCTTCACTGCAGAGATAACAAAGAAAGGCGAAGAAACTTTCGGGGCGGCGGAAAATATAATAACAGATAACTTGTTTACTAAGATGGTCCTGGCTTCCATAAGAGGCCCGCTAAACAAATTTTCTTTGAGCGGACTAAGATATACAGGGATTACAATACAAGACGGCATAACCTACACTCCAAAAGGCAAAGAAACCGTGTATTTGTTCTAAACCGGCCGGGAAACCGAAACCTTTAAAAGCAACACTCTGCAATCATCTTTATGGAAAGCCACTACAGATTTTTGAAAGTGAACAAGGAAGTCAAATTCGGCGACTTTTACGTGAAGTACACGAAAAAGGAACACAAGGAACACAAAGAAGGAACGGCGCCAGTAGACATAAACAAGGAATCGCTGAAAGTCCTTAAGGGTGAAGCAAAGGTCAAGCTGAGAAAGAAAGAAAAACTTGCCCTTATAGAAGCGATGAAAGAAGACAATGTTGATAAGATGCACCAATTACTGCAGACTGTCAAATCGTTATCTTCTTAAAAATAACCTTAAGGAAGCAAATTGTAAGTTCACTGCTTCATTATCTCCGCTATGCGATCAGAAGCCCTCTTAGCTTCTAAGCGGATAAGGCCATAGTTCGCTGCAGGGTCCATCATTATCGTAAGTATAGAATCTTCTCCGGCTTTTACAGCTATAACTCTGACGTCCCTCGACTCTGCGACGACGCTGTCGATTACGCCCTTTGACCCTAAGGATTTGAGCGCGGTCTCTGCGGCACCGACCATAGAGGCTAGCATGGCCGCGAAATTATTCGAGTCTACGTCTTTAGGCATCAATCCTGAGTAGATAGGAAGCCCATCTACCGAGATGACGGCAGAAGCCTTTATGCCGCCTACGTTGCCGAGGCTCTCTAGAATGATCCTGAGCTGCTCCGTTTTCGTCGTCATAAGTATTATCTGTGTGCCTCCAATTTAAACATTACCTCAATTCCTTGAACAAAGCCCTAAGCGCTTCTTCTACGCCGGCTTTCTTCAGCTTTGTAGGTTCATTCGGGTCTATGTGTGAAAGATCTTCAGCTACTGTCTGAATGACCGGGAACTCCCTGCCGACGTGCAGCTTTTCCCTTATTTTATCCAATGGTATCGCGCCCGGGAGGTCTGCTTTGTTGGCTACTACGACAATCGGAAGTCCGTACGTCTCTGTCTTCCTCAGCATCTCTATCGCCCTAGGGAACTGTTCTGGTTTTGTGGAGTCTATTATTAGAAGTACGCCTATAGCTTCGCCGCCCAAAAGCTTCAAAAGTGGATCGAACCTTTCCTGTCCCGGCGTGCCGAAAAGATCCGCCTTATACCCATCAAGGTCGAGGTTGCCGTGGTCCAGAGCTATCGTGCCGCCAAGCCTGTCCACGCTTACCGCGCTCTTGGATGCGCTATGTATGAACGAGGTCTTGCCCGCGTCCGTCGGGCCAGTTATGAGTATCTTAGGGAAATATATTTTTATCCCGCCTGGTTTGACTGCTTTGAAAAGTGCGGATGAAAACTGTTTCTGTGATGCCCAATCGCACTTGATGACGGCGAAGTACTGACCGAAAATGACTCTTTTCTCTATGCCTTTTATGTCTATCTGCGCGTTTGCCTTCTTCGCTATCCTACCCGTATCGTTCTCGCCGTAATCCCAATTGGTGAACAAGAACACTGCGGAACCGTTCTTCTTCTGTATCTTTGTGTTCACTAAGTCTATCAGTGAAGCGGCATAATCGAAATCGAAAGCGTCT
>JASHWD010000037.1 GCA_030044235.1 Candidatus Parvarchaeota archaeon
ATGTCTGGATTAACGCCGGAATATTCAGAAGCAAACCATTTCCCTGCCCTTCCAAATGCTGCCTGTACTTCGTCTACTATCAACATTATACCATTCTTTTTGCATATTCGCTCTACTTCTGGTAAAAAATTATCGGGAGGTACGATTATCCCACCTTCACCCTGTATAGGCTCGGCTATTATAGCTGCTGGTGGCAACACACCAGAATCCGGATTTTGCACCATGTCTTCAAGATAACTTATACACATCTCGGCGCATTTACTGGGATCATCGGTTTTGAAGGGATTCCTGTAAGCATTTGGGTAAGGGGCAAAATGAACCTCTGGTCCTAAAGGAGAATAGTTTTGTCGATATTTCTTTTCAGCCGTAGCCGCTAAAGCCATTGTAGTCTGACCATGATAAGACCCCTCAAAAGCGATAACTGAAAGTCTCTTCGTATTGAATTTAGCTAATTTTATTGCAGATTCTACTGCATCCGATCCGGTCGGACCTCCGAATACGACTTTGGCATTATTTTTCATATTGCCTGGCGCAAGTTCGACAAGTTTTCTTACAAGTTCAGTCCTTGCAACTGTAGGAAAATCTAGACTGTGCGAAAGTTTCTTTAGTTGTTCAAGCGCCTTGTCCAGAATATAAGGATTTGAATGGCCAAAATTAAGTACAGAAACACCCGCATAGAAGTCTATGTAGGTATTCCCATCGGCGTCTCTTATAGTAGCACCCATCCCTTCTTCTGGTGCAAAAGGAAGGACTTTAGGGTAATAAACTGCATTGCCTTCTGTCTTTGCCTGCGCATCTAAAATCTTCTTTGCTTTTGGTCCTGGTGGAGAAACTCGTATCTCTGGAGCGCCAGCAAAGTGCAACTTCTTAAAATCCATATCTTTTATTGAATAATTAATTATATAAATTTTCTCACAAACCGATTTACTCCAAAAAAGTTTTATATATTAAATCTTTTCATAGGAAATAAATGAATTCTATCGATACTGGTATAAAGAAGCTTGAAGCTATTCTAAAAAATGTATGCGATTCAGAGACTAGTTACTGGCCTAAGAATTGGACAAAAGAAAATCCATTATACGGCCATTGCGCGGTCGCATCTATGATCGTACAAGATTACTTTGGAGGCGACCTTATTAGGGGCTCTCTTAAAAAAGTTAGGGGCTACGGCAATGGAACGTATCATTACTGGAATCGGCTTCCAAACGGTAAAGAAGTCGACATTACTAGCAGCCAATTCCCAGAAGAACTACTTTCATCTGGAGTCTTTGAAAGACTGGTTTATCGGGATGGTGAGAAGCGTAATAGGAAAGCATTGGTATCGATATCCAGCGTAAGTAACAGGTACCGAACATTAAAGAGAAGGGTCGAACGTGCAATCGGCAACAAATTACGTTCTTACCAAGCACAAATTTATTAGATTTTTAATGCCTTACAAGACTATCTAGGTATACTATCCTGAGTATTCGGTTATTCTTGAAATGACACTCAAAATTGCAAGCTTAAGAAAAATCTATATATACACCTAGAACGCATATATAGAATTTGGACCTATTATACTTGAGCTAGGAGATTTACGAATAATTTTTATGATAACGCCTAACGACGTTCATGCTATAATAAAGAAAAGGATGATGAGCGATGTTTTTGACTTCGTACTAGATCTAGACAAAAGCAAAGGGATGTATTTGCAAGACGCAAAAAGCGACAGAAAATTTCTTGATTTCTTTGGTTTTTTCGCCTCTTCCGCTATAGGAATGAACCACCAAAAGATGTTTGATCCTGCTTTCCTTAAAAAGCTCCAGCGGGCGTCTATAAACAAGCCGACAAATAGCGATGTTCTAACCGTGGAAATGGCAGAATTCGTCGATACTCTCTCTAGAATAGCTACTCCATCTTATATGAAATATTTCTTTTTTATCGAAGGCGGCGCTTTGGCTGTAGAAAACGCTCTAAAAACAGCTTTTGACTGGAAGATAAGAAAGAACTTTACAAAGGGAATACAGGAAGTCCGTGGACAAAAAGTAATATACCTAATGGAGGCATTCCACGGAAGATCAGGTTATACGCTTGCTATAACTAACACAGCGAGCATAAAGAAAGTGCAATACTTCCCTAGGTTCAGCTGGCCGAGAGTGTCCAACCCGAAGATAACTTTCCCTCTAAACGCAGAAAACACAAAGAAAGTAGAGGAGCTTGAAAAGCAGAGTATAGAAGAGATACAAAAAGCGATAGCACAAGAAGGCGACCAGATAGCCGCGTTGATAATGGAGCCGATACAAGGTGAGGGCGGCGACAATCATTTTAGGAAAGAATACATGCAAGCTGTTAGGAAAATAACTGCAGAGAATGACATCCTTTTCATATTAGATGAGATACAGACCGGCGTAGGAATAACCGGCAAATGGTGGGCACACCAGCACTTTGACGTGCGGCCGGACATAATAGCATTCGGAAAAAAGATGCAGGTATGCGGTATAATGGCCGGCCATAAACTGGAAGACATAAACGATCACGTTTTTAGAGTTCCTAATCGCATAGACTCTACATGGGGCGGAAATTTAACAGACATGGTCAGGGCGACTAAATACCTCGAAATAATAAACGAAGAAAAACTTGTTGACAACGCCGCTAAAATGGGAAAAGTATTCCTTAAAGGACTCGAGGAACTACAGGATAAATTCCCGGATGATATATTCAATGCCCGGGGACGCGGTCTTATGTGCGCCTTTGATCTAAAAAGTCCTGCGCTCAGAGAAGAGTTTTACAACAGATGTTACGATAACAAACTTCTAGTTTTAAGAACTGGTGCAAGCGGTATAAGATTCAGGCCAGCTCTTATTGTCGAAGAAAACCACATAAATGAAGCTCTTTCAATTATGGAAAAGGTAGCAACAGAACTATTTGGAAAAGACCACGGCTCCTCAAAACCGGTGGCACCTCAACCTTCTTCTGCACCCGTTAGGATAGCATTGCCTAGTCATGCAAAGAAACCCGAAGAAGGAAAAAACCAAAGTGCCCAAACAGATAAAAAACCTGCAGATAGCGGTGCAAAGACGGCTTCTAATTTTACCGAAAACGCCGAACTCTCGCAAGAAAATAAAGTTTATTTTATCCCTAAGGACATGCCGCCTAGCGCTTTACCTTCCTAAATTTATTAGAAAACATCTTATTTATTTGTAAAGTACATTAAAAGGCTTATGATGGTATTTCTACTTGACTGCGAAGAAATGGACGGCGTAACCGAGACCGATTTACTAGAAAATCATAGAAGATGTTTGAATTTTGCTGCGGCTAAAGCTATTTTAAACTGATATGGATAAAATCGTTGTTCTAGGCGGTTATGGTGAAATCGGGAGCGTAATAACTACTGATTTATCAGAAACTGCAAAAGGAAGCAAGATAGTTGTCGCCGGCAGAAACAAGGAAAAGGCAGAAGCTTTTGCTAAATCTTTTAAAAACCCGAATATAACAGGTAAGGAAGCGGATGTCGCAAACGAAGATCAGTTAAAAGATGAATTAGAAGGCGCTAAAGTTTTGATAAACGCGACAAATTATTATAATAATCTAAATGTAATGGAGGTCGCGCTGGCGTCCGACGTTAATTATATTGATCTCGGTGGACTTTATCATGTCACCCTAAAACAATTACGTTTAAACAAAAAATTTGAACAGAATAAATTAATAGCGGTTATCGGCTGCGGGTCAACACCTGGCATAACAAATATAATGGTTGACTATGGGGCGAAACAATTAGACAAAATAGACACGGTACATATTCAATTCGGAGATAAAGACTACACAAAATACAATTATCCCTTTATAGTCCCATATTCTATGTATACCCTTTTCGACGAGTTTACAAAAGACGCTGCTATTTTTAGCAACGGCGAAATTAAGTTCGTTGAAGCTCTAAGCGGTGAAAGGGAAATAGATTTTCCAGAACAGGTAGGGAGAATAAAATGTTTCTATTCATTGCATTCAGAGTTAGCAACAATACCAGAGAATTTGAAAAGCAAGGGAATAAAAAATTGCTCTTTTAGAGGCAGCTGGGACCCAGAGTTTATAAAAAAGGTAAAATTTCTAATAGAATCCGGGCTCGCTTCCGAAAAGAAAGTCAAGGTAAATAACGCAGAAGTTTCCCCTAGAGATGTGACCGTAAAAATGCTAAACCGATTTCTTCCGCCAACTAACATAGCTATAAACGACATCGAATTTCTAAGAACGGAATTATCTGGTTCAGCTAATGGAAAGGCAAAGAAGATAGTAATGTACTGTAAGACTACCACAAACAAGAAATGGAATATCCCTGCGGGATCATGGGATACGGGGGTGCCTGCGTCTATAGTCGCACAGATGCTATTAAAGGGCAAAGTTAAAGGCTTTGGGGTTTTACCGCCCGATTGCGGTTGCATAAATCCCGATCTTTTTTTCAAAGAAATAGAAAAAAGAGGAATGAAGATATACCGTGAAGATGAACGTGAGATATAGGCATAATCTTCTAGCGTTGTAGTTTAAATGCCATTAAAACTACAAACGAAGTAATAA
>JASHWD010000001.1 GCA_030044235.1 Candidatus Parvarchaeota archaeon
AAGCAAAAAAATTAATGTTAAAATACCTTGCTATCTCAAATGAGCACGTTATGAAAATAGATGAATTTAAGTTTCTTAAAGGTGAAGGCGTTTGGCGTTTCTTCGTGGAACTTGGCGGAGTCTACAAACAAATAGATGTAGACAACAACGGCGACGTCGTAAAAGATGAAGAGTTCGATACTATAGAAGAATATAAAAAGAAGCTTCAATACCTTGGCTGATATACAAAATAATTTTAATTCACTTTATAAACAAGAACCCGACTTTATAAACAAAAGTTACTTTGTAAACAAAGCCCCCCCATAGGAAGGTATTTATAATGGTAATTATAAGTAATTACTTATAATTATATGGAATTAGCTACGATAAGTTTAAGCACAACGCAATTGCTCTATTTATTTTCTGGGATAGCCGCTCTGCTAATATCGGCGCACATATTTGGAAATTTATTCTCCAGATTCAAATTGCCTAAAGTTGTCGGTGAGATAATCGGTGGCATAGTTCTCGGTCCTACTCTTTTGGGATTTTTCTTCTCTGGTTTGTATACTACGTTGTTCAATGCTTTCTCAGCTGAAGGCTCGCTACTTGCTCTTGTATACGAATTTGGTCTAGTGTTCCTAATGTTCGTTACAGGTTTTGAGTTGAAGAGATTTTTTGAGGAGAGAGACAGGAAACTTACTTGGATACTGATGATATGCTCCACAGCGATACCACTTACACTAGGTTTTTTAATTTTCTCATCTTATAATTTCTCGTTCCTGCTAGGCAGTGCAAATAACATGCTGGCTTTAGAGATTATATTCGTAACTTCTGTTGCAGTTACTTCTATCCCTGTGATATCAAAGATCTTTTTGGATTTGGGCCTAGCAAAAACTAGATTTGCTAAGGTTATATTAGGGGCTGCGACTGCGCACGATACCGTTCTTTATACAATGCTCGCTATAGCAACTGGTATAGTTACGGCTACTGCTGTGTCGGTCTGGTCTATTGCAGAAGTAGTGATAGCTACCGTGCTATTCTTTGTGTTTTCTCTTCTGATAATATCAAGATTAATAGAAAGAGCAGGAATCTCTAAATATAACTTCCTAGCCAGAACGTCGCCGTTGGGCTATCTTATACTTATTTTATTCCTTTTTTCGGCTATAGCGTTATTACTCGGCGTAAATATAATGTTTGGGGCGTTTTTAGCCGGAATATGCGTATCTACTCTGCCGGATAATCAATTCAAAAAAGCTAAGGAAGGAGTATACGGTTTTTCCTTTGCTCTCTTTATCCCGTTGTATTTTGCTATAGTTGGCCTGCAACTCGACCTAATTCACTATCTTAATATTGTCTTTATGCTGGAATTCCTCGGCATCTCCTCATTAGTTCAGATGATAGGGAGTCTAATCGCAGCAAAGATTTACAAACTTGATTGGCGTTCTAGTTTTAACCTAGCTATAACTATGAATGCAAGGGGCGGTCCGGGAATAGTTCTTGCAACTACCGCTTATTCTTTAGGCATAATAAACGAAAGTTTCTTTGTAACGCTTATACTGGCGGCGATGATAACTTCATTGATCGCAGGCTGGTGGCTAAAAAGAGAACACGCAGTCGTCTCTAACTGGAGATTTTGATGGCTAAGCGCAAAAATTGCAGGTTTAAAAAGTATTTATACTCTAATTACTATTAATTATAAGTAATTATGGCAAAGCTAACAAATAATTTCACTACGGTTTCTATACCTAAGCCGCTAGCTGACAAAGCGAAGAAGTTTATAGAAAGCACGGGATTTACTTCTCTATCCAGTTTCGTAGAGTTCCTTCTACGCGACATTGTTGCACAGCAAGGTACTGCAAAACCAAAAACTGGAGAAATAAAATCGGTAGAAGAAAAGCTTAGGCGCCTTGGCTACCTATAAAGATAATTTAATATAACAAAAGGAGGAACGAAAAATATGAACAAATCAGACGAAGAATTTATGAAGAAAAATAAGTTACAGGACCAGTTTACAGCCGAAAGGACTAATCGATGCCTTGAACTTATGCGACCAGAAATTCGCAAACTAATGGATTTAAGTTTAGATGAAAAAATTGAAAAATCAAAACAGCTCATAGAAGACGCTTTATCAAAATACAAGAGACCGATAATAGGATTTAGCGGAGGGGGGGACAGTGAATGCCTGTTACACATGTTGCTTTCTATAAAAACCGACGTACCGGTCCTCTACGTTGACACGCGTTATGAATTTGATGAGACACAGAAATTCGTTGAAGAGATAAGAGAAACTTGGAACCTTGAGAACTTTGTTGCTGTAAGAGCAGAACACGACGCCGTTGAAAAATTCTCAAAAGAATTTGGTAGGGGAACTCCAGAATTTACAGTAGCATTTAATAATTACCACAAAATCCAGCCAATGCTTAGAGGAATCAAATTACTTAACGCTGATGCGATGCTTGCCGGCATAAGAGCCGTTGAACATGAAGAAAGAGCAAAAGAAGGTCTAATATCGCCTAGAAAAAACCCGGACCACGATAGGGTGCATCCGATTCTATTCTGGACAAGAGAAGAGGTATTAGAATACTTTAAGAGGTATAAACTAAAAGCCAATCCGTTGTACGCAAAAGGCTACACTTCATTGGGATCCACCTTAGACACGACTCCTAACACAGACCCTAATGCTCACGAAAGGGCGGGTAGAGGAATAGTAAGGGAAACTGTGATGAAAAAGCTTAGAGAGCTTGGTTACAATTGAGTAATGGAGCCGAACGTCTTATTATTGATCTGTGATGGATTAAGACAAGACGTAATTAGTCTTTATGGCGGAGAGGCAAAAATGCCTTTCCTAGAATCTCTTGCAAAGGATTCGATGGTGTACGATAACGCCATTACTCCTGCTCCGCACACTTTCCCAGCGCATACCTCCCTTTTTACGGGGCTTTATGCTAGTCAGCATGGCGTACATGAAACCGACAAGTTAAAATTACTTGATTTGATCGGGTATGGCCAAAGGCTCGAGGCTGAAAGAATCGCTGAGTCTTTGTCCAAGAAAGGATAC
Source organism: Candidatus Parvarchaeota archaeon (assembly GCA_030044235.1). Lineage (GTDB taxonomy): Archaea > Nanobdellota > Nanobdellia > Parvarchaeales > Parvarchaeaceae > Parvarchaeum. The sequence continues at coordinate 3,038 of JASHWD010000001.1, forward strand.
AATACTTTCGGTATCTCTAACAATGTGGTGGTCTCCCCTTTTACCGCTTTTGACATTGGATTCAATAATTTTATATGTTTAGACCCTTCCCCAAAAGCAAAAGAGTGGGACGTCGTTTCTGAGGCAAGAAAGCTCGGCGCAAGTCCCGGCGCAATAGTAAAGGCGCTATTGAAGCGCGGACAATTCAGAAAACTGTTTGAATATGCAAGCGCCTGGAGACGCATTAATAGAACAAACACAGCATTGAACTACCCAATAGAAAAGGGCTCATTAGTAGTAAATGATATCCTTGAAAATTGTAAACTCGTTAGTCCATTCTTTACGTTCATAAACCTGATAGAAATGCATGAACCGTACCATGGGTACAATCCAAAAGAGACTTGGGACAATTTCACGGGCGTTAAAAAAACGAGCGATAAAAAGGTTGCAAGCCTAAAAAAACAATATATCACTGAAGCTGAATATCTGGACGGCGCAATCGGGAAACTCGTAAAAACATTGAAGGAACGGGAAGTTTACGATAATACATTATTGATAATAACGGCGGACCACGGACAGGCGTTCAATGAGCACGGCTACATGTACCACGGTACTCCCGGCTTGAATGAAGAGATGACAAGAATACCTCTGATAATAAAATACCCTAACCAGAGAAAATTCGTAAAAATAGAAGGCTACCAGAGTCTTGTTAACATCAAAGCCTTGATAGATTCTATCCTTAAAGGCGGCGATGATTCTGTTTTGACTAAGAAAGCCGAGTTTTCGGAAACTTATGGGGCGGTTGTCGCACTTCCAGGCGGATATGAATCAAGGAAAAAATATGTCGAGGACACTTACGAATGGGTCGGAAAGGCCGTGTATAAAGATGGATACAAGCTAACTATCGATGGCACTCATGGGGTTGTTAAGGAATTCCTAAAAGGGAAAGAGGAGATAAGCGTTAAAGACGCTCCGGAAAAAGCCAAGGAACTATTAAACGAGATAGCCAAATTCAAAGGAACAGAAAATTTTAAACTCCCTAGCCTTTAAGCAATCTAAAATCAGCTCAGTCCGTATTTTTTCTTTATTTTGTGTATTTTTGGACCTATGACTACCGCGCAATACGGCTGATAGGGGTGCTTTTCATAATATCTCTGGTGATAATCCTCCGCCGGATAGAATTCCTCTAGCTTTTTCAGCTCGGTTACAATCGGATTTTCGAAACTAGATTGAAGGTTTTTAATAAATTTCTCTGCTGTTTCTTTTTGCTCTTCTGAATTGTATAATATTATCGACCTGTATTGGGTACCGACGTCTCCGCCCTGTCTATTAAGCAGAGTCGGGTCATGCATATTGAAGAAGATGTCCAAAAGCGTTTTTAATTGGATTATCTTCGGATCATAGTCTATTTTCAATACTTCTGCATGGCCGGTATCGCCTTCGCAAACCATCTCATAAGTCGGATTTTTTACCGTTCCGCCAGCGTATCCTGGGGTAGTCTTTAAGACTCCTTTGAACATTGAAAATACCGCCTCTGTGCACCAGAAACATCCTCCGCCAAAGACTATGCTTTCACTTTTGTTTTCCATTTTTATTGCCTTTGCTTGGTATAAATTCCAATGATATAGAATTGACACAGTGTCTTACATTCTTTGGAGTTAATCCTTCCCCTTCAAAGACATGACCGAGATGCGCACCACAATTAGCGCACTCTATTTCTGTCCTAAAAACATCCGGCACTCGCTTAACTGCGCCCTTTATCTCATCATCAAAGGCGGGCCAGCCACACTTCGCATCAAATTTATCCTCGGATCTGTATAGTTTCGCGCCACACCTTTTACAAATGTAAAGGCCAGGCTCGAAGTTATTATCATATTCTCCGCTAAATGGTTTTTCTGTACCTTTATGGACTATAACTCTCTCTTCTTCCAGCGTCAATTTCCTAAGTTTCATATGTTAATTAAGTCTTTTTAAGTTCTTATTTTTAACCTGTGGTTGATTTTTCTCTAAATAGAACCTACATCATAAAGCGAAGTTTTCTTGCATTCGGGACATCTCAATAGTCTCTTCCTGCCCAAAAACTGCACGTCCGGCACGAGTTTCCTGCCGTCTTTTGTCGTTATGTGACTGCCAAGCCTGTTCATCCAAGGAATGAATTTATATTTGAAATTAGAACTGCATTTCGGACATTTTAAACTTAACTCAGGCATTTATTGTTTATTCAAATCAAAGTATAAATAATCCTAAAAAAGAAGTGCCTTCA
>JASHWD010000038.1 GCA_030044235.1 Candidatus Parvarchaeota archaeon
TATAGTTTACGAGACTTTAAGAAAAATCGACAGCGCTTCTGCGGGAAAAATTACATTTACCGGTGTAAATGGAAAAAGATCGATGTGTCTTTTTGAAAATAATGTAGATCCGTCCCTGTTTATAGAATTCTGCAGAGCCGTTAGGGAACAGAACTTATGCGATTTTTATAAAAATACTTTTTCGAAGTCAAAAGAAGTAAAGCCTAACGCGATAGAAGCGCTTAGTGAGGGATTATCGGATCCGGATTCTATAATGGAAGCCGGAAGGAAATTTCAGGTATGCCCTTATGAAATATCGCTTTTGAATGCAAAGCAATCAGATGTGATAGTCGCGAATTACTCGCATATATTTGACCCGGATACGTCTAAGAGCTTTATAGCAAAAACAGGTCTTGATGCCCAAAATACAGTAATAATAATAGACGAAGCGCACAATTTACACAATAAGATAATAGACATGAACTCGTTTTCGATTTCACTTCGTACTTTAGAAAGAGCTTACAATGAATCTTTAGCAGAAGGTGAAAATGAACTTGCAGCAAAGATAGACGTCGTTATAGCTTTGATTAGAAAGACTGAAAAAGAGGAAAAGATTGAACTTAATAATATTTTCGTAGAATCGGACTTAGAAAAAGCAGAGTCTGTAGTAAAACAAAATGAAAAAGGCTATAATATACCTGCCTCGTTCACACTCAAGAAATTCATATCATTTCTTCTAAAGGCAGATGATTCATACGTTCAGTACGCATCAAATGAGAATGGACACGTGAAAGTTAACGTATTTTCGTTGGACCCATCTATTTACGCAGCTAAGACAATGAATTCATTTGCATCTACGATACTTATAAGCGGTACTTTTAAACCGATGGAAATGTTTGGTAATCTTCTCGGTATACCTGACGCAAATAGACTCGTTATAGAAGATAAAAATCTGGAATCAAATAGACTTTTAATAAATGAGATAGATTTGACTTCAAAATTTCTTAGCCGGGGCCTGCAGTTCGAGTTAATCGCCGCAAGGATAGATGACCTGCTAGAAAGTTTCAAACATAATATGATAATATTTTTCCCGTCATATTCATTCATGGAATCGGTCTCAAGGTTTATACAGAACAAAGAAAGGATAATAAAAGAGGCCCCAAAGATGGAGCGAGAAGAAAAACAGGAGCTAATCTCAGAACTAAGCAAACCGAGCAGATGTCTGTTTGCTGTTATAGGCGGCAATTTTGCTGAGAGCATAGGAATAAAGAACAATATAATAAGGTTAATAGCAGTTGTCGGCGTGCCTTTTGAGCCCCCATCAATAAAATTGAAAGCCCTGCAAAATTATTATCAGAATAAATTCTCAAATGGATTCGAATACGCCCAAGTATTGCCATCTATGATAAAGACTTTACAAGCCGCAGGTCGCGGGATAAGGTCGTCAAAAGATCGTGTCGTTATATTGCTTATAGATTCTAGATTCGAATCAGAAGCCTTTCGGAAATATCTTCCTTCCGGCATAAAGACGGTAAATGGAAGTCCAATCAAAATTATAAACGATTCTGGTTTTAACTGATCTCGCTGCCTTCTTTAAGGTCTCTATCAAGAGAAAGCAACGAAAGATTTTCATTTTCGTCCATCGCCGCTAGCACCATCCCTTCGGAATCTATGCCAAGCATTTTTGCCGGCTTAAGATTGTCTAATATTATTACTTTTTTGCCGATCAAGTCTTCAGGTTTATAATATTTTCTTATTCCGCTAAGTATAGTCTTTTGTCTAGTTCCTAAAGAAACGGTAAGTTTTAGAAGTTTATTGCTTTTTTCAAGCGCCTCTGCAGAAATTACTTTGCCAACTCGGATCTTCATTTTTTCGAAGTAACTAATGTCAATTAAGTCATTTTGGCTCTGTTCAGCCATAGAAAATTAATCTTCTACACGGGACAAAGAAGAAGAAATCTCATCTATAGTCCTTCTTAAGTCTCTTATTACCGTTGCGTACCTGTTGAGGTATTCTTCCTGTTCCTTTACGACTTTTGAGAATTCTTCCAGGTCGCCTTGGGATTCTCCTATTTTGTTTTCGAGCATTTTTATATCATCGAGTATCCTTTTGAAATCACTTAGCTTAACAAAGGCAAAAGATTTAGTTTCCGTGCCCATTTTCATCATGTCAAGTGCGCTAATTCCTCCACCGGTTTTCATTGGTTCAGGCTGTACATTCGGTAGATTTATCGGTTCCGGGGTCGGGAGCAAAGGTACCGGGAAAGGAGTAGTTGTGACCATGCTGTCTTGCGCATTTTTAACCTGTGGCATTGCAGGAACAGACGGCTGTTGTGTGCCCGTCGGATTCGCGGTTTGTGCGTTTCCACCGTTGTAATAAGGATTTGCAGGAGTTGCGTCTTTCTTTTTTCCAAATAACATAATAATAATTTAATACGTCAGACTTTTAAATACTTGCTCTATCCTTGCAAAATATTTTAGTCAATCGACAAAAAGATTCTATAAATAATAATATGATTTAATCTATCAGGTGCGCCGATGGTCTAATGGTCGAACAATGGCTTCCCATAGAGATGAGGAAAAGTCATTAATCCGGGTTCGATTCCCGGTCGGCGCAAAGTTAATAATAGTTAAAACTTATAGGAATCTGTTATAAAGATGGAAGAACCGCAAATAGAAGTTAGATGCATGTTAGAGCTTTTGGCAAAACCAAAAGAAGTGGCCGTTGACGCCCTTAAGAAGATACTTTCAAACATAGAAGAGGAGGGCAACAAATTAGCCGTTAATGACGTTACTTACAGTGAGCCGCAGAAGGTAGAAGCGGATTTTTACAGCGTCTTTGCTACATTTAAGATAAAGGCTGAACCGACTCTTCTATTCGGGTTTGTTTTGGATTATGCTCCTTCAAGCATAGAAGTTCTAAACATTAAGGATCTTAAATTATCGGCTTCCGCTCTACAAGGCATATTGAACGACATGTCCGGAAGACTTAATCAGATGGATCAAAACATAAAAATGTTTTCTGCACAGAATGTTATACTTGGAAACGAGAATTCTGAGCTCAAAAAGAAATTAGAAGGCAAAAAATAATACCATATTCACTTTAAAATAGTGAACTGTCGCTTTTCGAAAGCTTTATAAATACAAGAATTGTCCAATAGTTAGGCTAAACGCCTATTTAGATAATCCGAGAAATTAAAGTGAGGTGTTATGAAAGTGAAAGTAATGAATAATGTAAAAAAATTAGCAGCTGTAGCTACAGGTGCTTTGTTCTTAGGAGCAACAGTCGGTGCAGCAGCAGTATTCGGTAGTGGTCTTAGTGCATTACCATTAAACCTTGTACACAATGGTGCAGTAAACGCAGTTGTGGTAGTAGGAGCGAATTCACAGGCAACGGATGTCCTTGGTTCAATAGACATCGCAAGCGCGCTTACAGCTTCAGCAGCAGCAAGTCACGTAACTAATAACGGAGTTGTAGAGCTAGGAGTATTCGGTCTAGCAACAAATGCTACAAGCCTCGCGCATACAGGAAGTAGTTCATTTACACCGTGGTCTCCATCGACTGTAGAATTGGTAAAAGTAAACTACCAAGGTGCAGATAAAGAAAATTATTCCGCAGTTGAGAATGTTACATTCTTAAGTAGCCCGGTATTCAATGGACTTAACGTAGTAGTGCCAGCTAAATCGTTGGAACTTGTTTCGTCAGTAGTTAACAGATCTAATTCTAATGCAACCGTTAGAACATGGACGCAAGGACTTGAATACGAAGTAGGAACAACTCTAGAAACATTGGTAGGAGAAAATGCCGCAAATTACACTGTTGGTGTTGTTACTACAATCACAAACGCTAAAGTACCTAGTACTCTTACAGTAGGCGCCAATACTGTGGCTCTTCAGGGAATAGCAACCGTAGGAACTAACCCTTCTACATCTTACTATGAACTTGAATATGCAGTTAACGGCGGGGCATCAAATTATACAAACTTAACAGGTATCGTGTCTGCTGGCCCAGTGACAATGGACTTTGGTACACATGATTTAGTTTTGACAAATTCGTCAGGTACTTATCTGGCTCATCTTGGTGTATCAAGTGTAAGCACAGTACAGAACTGGAGTTCAATGAATAAATTTGGACTAGGTGCGTGGAATACAACTACAGCAACTTCTCCCGGTGTAGGTGAACTAGGATTTGTAAATGACGCAAATGAGACATTGGATTACTCATTTTCAGCAACAAGCAGCTTTTCTTTACCAGCTTCGCTTAAGGACGTTGATCTTGAGCCATTAACTCATACTTGGGTTGGTGGTTTAAATACAACGGTACATACCGGTGCAGCAGGCGTCGATACGATAACACTAGCCACTGGGGCAGGTAATTTAGCAGAACCTAGTGTTAGACTTGCAGAAGGCTTGCCTAATGTTGCATACGGAGTAGACGATGGTGGTGTTCTTAGTGGACGCACCGGTTTAGCGGCTCCAGACTTATTACTTGAGTCTAACCAAACGGAATTCAATTCTAGCGACGGTCTATACGTGACCGCTCCATCTGAATATGTATGGCCTACACCAGTTGGCAGCACGCCGGTTGATTGGACTAATAGATCAGGTGTGGTTCAGTTTTTAAATCAAACTAGTAGTAAAGCTCTGGAAAGATTAGTTTATGAGCTACCTAACGGAGATGACTTTGCACTACAATTTGAGAATACTACCGATGGATGGAATGCTAGTACGATACTTTTCTATACCGCAACAACAACAGGTACACCAACCGTTGATACTGTAAACGCAAGTCACCATGTCTATGATGTAGGAGGTTATAACTTAACCGCTGCAGGAGAAGGCAATGGACTAGTCGGATTCAGTTTAACAGGACCTGTAGCCACAGTTGATGGTTATAGCGTTGTACCTGGATATTCAGGCTTGTACTCGTCTTCTGGACAGGAATTATCAGTAGCCAATTATTCAAGTACCGACGTATTGGGTACACTTTCATTTAGTGGAAGTGTGCTTACATATACAGACCCGCTTGGTGCTACACAGACAGTTACTCTAGTCGAAAATAAGAGTGACTTTGCTACGGCTGTAGCTCTTCCAGCAACAGCAAATACAACTGCAAACACATGGGGAGACTTTGTAAAAGATGTAAGCGCTTCGCACGCTACATTCGCAGTCCCAGCACAGAATTATACACTAGCTCTTGGAGGAACATCAGTACTTTCAACAACAGCTAACTACACCGCAGGAGACGTACTTACTGCAAGTGCAAGTGAAAGAATAGAAGTTGTCAGTGTTGGTGGATCTTCATTAACAGCATCAGGTCTATTCGGTTCGGGAGTATTTCCTCTTGCAGAAGCAGACAGTTCGTTCGTTGGTAGAACAAACTCAGTACCTGTAGTAGTAGTCGGTGGTCCAGCGGTTAACAGCTTGGCACAGACATTACTTGGTGTATCTGGTCCGGTATATGGAGCTAACTTTACAAAACTTACAAATGTTTCAGCAGGTGAAGCATTAGTACAGTGGTTCGCAAACGTTTCAGCATTCGGCGGTCAAAATGCACTTTGGGTAGCTGGTTATAATCCTAGCGACACTTTGAATGCAGCAGAGGTCGTTGCAGAAGCTTTAATAGGAACTCCAGTTGTTGCTCTTAACGGAACAAAGATGGTACTTAGCACCTCCGCATCCAGTTATACTGGTGTAAGGGTAGTAAGCGAATCTTAAACAACACAATAAACTGTTTAATGGGCCCTTAAAAAGGCCCAAGTTTGTTTTTTTATTTTTAAGTTTAACTCTGTTAGATAAAGCTAATTTAAAGGCGTGTAACTTCTTTTTATAATTAAATTGCTTCTAATTATTTAGCTTATATGAACATACTGATAAAAAAGAGTCCGAAAGAGAATCGGCCAATAAATAAATGGATGATAGTTTTTGTTGTAATCCTTGCAATAACAATCATACTTGGGTATCTAGTTTCCGTTTCAGTTAGCAACGTAAAAACACAACAGCAGATAACCACCTTGAATTTTGAATGTGTAGCATATGGCCAAGAACTTACAAGCGCAGCTTCTTCAAATCTCAACACATCGGCTTGTCAGAATCAAAATAGTACCCAATTGCCAAGTTGCGGTGCAGTTTTTTATTGTTACTATTCGTCTTCTGCTTGCGAAAAAGCGGATCAAACTCAAGGTAATCTATTAAGCTGCGTGTGCGATGCCCTGAGGTCAAATGAAGTCGTTGCAGCAAATCAAGGCATCTGCCAGGAAATAAACTGATTTAGATTATGAATTCTCCTGAAAGGATAGGGATAACCTCTTTTAGGACTTCGAATTTTTATTTTAAAGGTGAATTATTTAGAGAAAAAGAAGATTTTATAGTTCAGGAAATAGAAAACGACGGAGAGATACTAACGATAAATAGAAATTCGGATACTGCAGATTTTTCTAAGGATAAAAAAGATTTTCTTCTTTTCACCCTCGTCAAGAAAGGCTGTTCGACTCAAGAAGCATTAAAGACGATTTCTAGAGACAATTACATAAACATAAAAAGATTGGGCTATCTCGGCAATAAGGATAGGAACGCCGTCACGGCTCAGAGAATAAGTGTCTTCAAAGGAGACGCAAATAAATTAGGAACAGAGTATAACGGATTCTTTCTAAAAGACTTAGTCTACTCAGATAAAGGATGTAAAATAGGGGTCTTAAACGGAAATAGATTTACAATTCGGATAAGAGAGTTCGCAGGCCCCAAAAATTTTGATGCTTTTTTAGGCGAGGTAAAGAATGGTATATTGAATTTCTATGGCCCACAACACTTTGGAACTTCTGCATTGAATATCGAGTTATCCAAATCCATTATAAAACGCGATTTTAAACAAGCCGTAATAGACTTTCTTTTTACTGAACGCGATGAAAGTCAGACCGCTAAGCTTGCTAGGGGCGTATTAATAGAAACATTTTTAGATTATATCAGAAATGATTTGAATGTGGATGCTAACGAAGCAAACGACTCTCTAAGTTCTCTACCCGGATTTATGCACTCTGAGAAGGACTTGATTAAACACTTATTAAACAATAAACATGACTATGTTGGGGCATTTAGAACAATACCAAAATATTTTAGGCTGCTGATGATCCAATCCTTTCAAGCTTACATTTTTAATCTAGCTTTAAGTAAGCTGAATTCTCTTGGAAATTTACCAAGTACATTATCTACAGTAGGTTACGATCTAGAACTAAACAAACTAAGACCAGACGCAAAAGAAGCGATTTCTTCAATTATGAAAGAAGAAAAAATAGAAGACTTATCTAAGCTCGCAATAAAAGAAATGCCGGAAGCCAGTTTAAAGACATTTGAAAGGGAGACTTTGATACTTCCGGAAAATATCACGCATAGGTTTGAAGATAATAACTTGATCCTTTCTTTTGATTTGAAGAAAGGTGCTTACGCTACCATATTTTTGCTCGAGATGTTTCGGCACTTCTATTAACCTTTTTATATAAAAAATTGCGTAATTACTCAATGATAGATTTATTGAGTTTATCCAGTTTTATTTTGCTTTATGCTATACTCATAGCTTCTTTTTTCTGGTTGTTTTCTTACTTAGAAGTCGGCAGTAAGAAGGGCGAAGACAGTAAATTAGCCGTATACCCTACTCTTGCAATAATAGTCCCTACTATAAACGAAGGAAAATTCTTAAAAAGATGTGTTGACTCCGCATTGAAACTTGACTATCCAAAGTCTAAGTATACTATATATATAGCTCTAAATAAGAGCTCGACGGCCGAAACAGTAGAAACTGCAGCTTCATTTAAAAATAGAAGAGTAAAATTGGTAAGATGCGAAACGAACGGAAAATCCAGGGTCATGAACTATGTAATAAATAATTTCGTCAAAGAAGACCTTTTGATGGTTCTGGATGCAGACACTATATTAGATAAACGCGCAGCTACACAGCTGGTAAAATTCTTTAAAAACAAGAAAGTCGGATGTGCAGTCGCTTCTGTACAGGTGCTTAATCCAAAGACGATCGCAGAGAAGCTTCAAAAATATGAATATTTACTCTCATTCTTATCGAGAAAGACACTAAGCAGCATGGCATCTTTAATGGTGGCTCACGGTGCAGGCACGGTGTTTAGGACTTCCGTTGTAAAGAAGGTCGGAGGCTTCGACGAGAAAAACAATCCTACGGAGGATTTAGAAATGGGCATAAAAGTTTTAACAAGCGGCTACCAGATAGAAACCGATTCAAAAGCCCTTTCTTATACAGTCGTTCCGAAGACCTTTCCAAAGCTATTCGAACAAAGAAAGAGATGGTCCTCAGGTTTTTTATTTAATGTAATCAAATACAGGAAAATTCTTTTTAGTCAAACAAATGCCAGACTCGGCTTTTTCGTCTTGCCGTTGCTATTTTTCTCAATGGCGGTTGGAATAATACTTTTATTTATGTTATTCTCTGCCGTGATTTACCCGTTCGCCTTGTTCGTTTATAATGAATATCAGTATGTCGTAAACACGAGTATAAATTTTGTCGTTTCTAATCAGTTCAATGCTCTGTTATTTAACATTACTAGCCAGACAATATTTTCTGTCGTCACTACAGTCATAGGATTATTCACTATTTTCTATGCTTTGAAGTACTCCGGAATAAAATTGAATAGAGTAAAAGACCTTCTAGGGATACTTGCTTATATATTATTTTATCTTTTCTTTTTATCTTTCGTTTGGCTATACACAGCGATAGTATTTGCGATAACCGGGAGGAGTTACACTTGGAAGACCGTTACTTAAAATTTATTTTCGCAATAATAGCAGCTTCGCTTGTCTTAGTAGTCTCACTGCTTTTTGCTCAGTATCTAAATAATAATCAAGTATCTACAGTAAATCAAAATCTTCAGCAGGTACAAGAAGGCTTGCAGGAACTGCAGGTCATCTCATCTTTGGGAAATCTAAATTCTACCCTTTCATGCGGATTGATAAAATCCGGTATAACAAGTCTTTCTTCCCAGCTATATGTTTTGGGCTCTGAAGCCGAAGCAGATGATTTTGAAAATCAGACTGGGATTCAATATTCAAATATAGTTAAC